>WJMD01000049.1 GCA_014728125.1 Candidatus Effluviviaceae Genus V sp. | reverse complement strand
CGTCATCAAAGACAACATTGCCACGCGCGACCTTCCGACCACGGCGGGTTCCCGGCTGCTGGAGGGATACCGTGCCCCGGGAGACGCGACCGCCGTCGAACGGGCCCGGCGCGGAGGGGCCGTCGTCGTCGCGAAGGCCAATCTCGACGAGTTCGGCATGGGTTCGTCCAACGAGAACTCGGGTTTCGGTCCGGTGAAGAACCCCTGGGATGCGGAGCGGGTGCCGGGCGGCTCGAGCGGCGGCTCGGCCGCGGCCGTGGCGGCGGGACTTGCGCCGCTCGCGCTCGGGACCGACACCGGCGGGTCGGTCCGTCAGCCGGCCGCATTCTGCGGCGTCGTCGGCGTCAAGCCGACCTACGGTCGCGTCTCGCGGAGCGGCCTTGTCGCCTTCGCCTCGTCGCTCGACACCATCGGTCCGATCTCCCGCGACGTGGCCGGCGCGGCCGCCGTGCTCTCAGTCATCGCCGGGCGCGATCCCCTGGACGCGACCTCCTCCGAGCGCGGCGTCGACGACTACGCCCGAGCGGCACAGGAGAGCGTCCCGGGGGTTCGTGTCGGTCTGCCGGAGGAGTATCTCGGCGACGGGCTCGAGGAACCCGTCCGGCAGGCGGTCCTGGACGCGGCCCGGGCGCTCGAGGACGCCGGAGCGAGCGTGACGCGGGTCGGCATGCCCCACACGGGCTACGGCGTCGCCGCGTATCACGTACTGGCCGATGCGGAGGCCTCCTCGAATCTCGCCCGCTACGACGGGATCCGTTACGGTGCCGCGCCGGCCGACGCCCGCGACGAGGACGATCTGGTCGTGCGCACACGGACCGAGGGCTTCGGCGAGGAGGTGAAGCGCCGCATCGTGCTCGGTACGTTCGCTCTCTCCGCCGGGTACCGCGACCGGTACTACCTGACGGCGCAGAGGGTGCGAAGCCTCATCGCGGCCGACTTCGACGCCGCGTTCTCCGCGTGCGAGGTGCTCCTGACGCCGGTCACGCCCGGCACGGCCTTCAGACTGGGAGAGCGGGCGGACGACCCGCTCTCCATGTATCTCTCGGACGTCTTCACCGCGCCGACGAGCCTCGCGGGCGTTCCGGCGGCCTCGGTTCCGTGGTCGGTTGCGGGCGACGGGCTGCCGGTCGGGGTCCAGCTCGTGGCGCCGCGTTTCGACGAGGCCGTTCTCTTCCGTGCGGCCGCCGCACTCGAGCGCGTCGCCCCGTTCCGCGACGCGTCGCCGGCGCTCGGCTCGGACGAAGGGTCACGGGACGGAGGTTCGACGTGAGCCGCTACGTCCCCGACATAGGTTTCGAGGTCCATGCCCAGCTCGTCACGCGGACGAAGCTCTTCTGCTCGTGTCCCAACGAGGTGGGGGGCGAGCCGAATACCCGCGTGTGCCCCGTCTGCCTCGGCCTGCCCGGCGCGCTCCCGGTCCTGAACGCGTCGGCGCTCGACCTCGCGATCCTCACAGCGCTGGCCGTCGGCGGGGGGATGGCCGATGTCACGCGGTTCGCGAGGAAGAACTACTTCTATCCCGACCTGCCGAAGGGCTATCAGATCACGCAGTACGCCCGCCCCGTCGCCACGGGCGGCCGGTTCGAGCCGCCGGGAGGACCGCCGGTCCGCATCCGGCGGGTCCATCTGGAGGAGGACGCGGGCAAGACGGTGCACGGCCCGCCGGGTTCCCCGAGTCTGGTCGACATGAACCGCTCCGGCGTCCCGCTCGTCGAGATCGTGACCGAGCCCGACATCCACTCCGTCGAGGCCGCCGGAGACTTCCTGAAGGCACTGAGCCGCGCGCTCGTCTTCCTCGGTGTCGCGACCGGCCGGATGCACGAGGGCTCGATTCGCTTCGACACGAACGTCTCGCTGAGGACACCGGATGCGGACGGGCGCGGCACGCAGACCGAGATCAAGAACCTCAACTCGTTCCGAGCGGTCTCGCGGGCTCTCGTCTTCGAGATCGAACGCCAGACGGATGTCCTCGAGCGTGGCGGGCGCGTGCGGCACGCGACGCTCGCCTGGGACGAGGCGCAGGACCGCGCCGTCGCGATGCGCTCGAAGGAGGAGGAGTCCGACTACCGCTACTTCCCGGACCCCGACCTTGGACCGTTCCAACTCGCGCCCGAGCGCGTCGAGCGGCTCCGTTCGCACATGCCGGAGCTCCCCGCACGGGCGGCGGAGAGGCTGCGCACGGCCCACTGCCTTACGGACGAGCAGATCGAGGTCATCGCGGCCGATCCCCATGTCCTGTCGCTCTTCGACCGCGCCGCGCGCGCCCTCGACAGGCCGGATGCGGGCGCGGTGCTCGCGAACTGGGTGGTCGGTCCCGTCATCGCCCTGGCGCACGAGCGGGGGGTCGGGCTCGAGGAGCTGCCGGAGGCGCTCCTCACGCCCGGGAAGCTCGCGGCGGTCGTGCGCGCCCGGTACGACGGCGTCGTCAGTGAGCCCGCGGCGCGCGTGCTGCTGAAGGCGGCCGCGGAGTCGAGCGAGTCCGTCGATGAGCTCATCGAGCGGCTCGGTCTCACGGGCGTCGATGACGACGACCTCCGACGGACCGTCGAGAGGATCGTCGAGAGCCACCCCGAGGAGGCGGCGAGGTGGAGGGCCGGGGAAAGGAAGCTCCTCAAGCACTTCGTCGGTCTCGTGATGCGAGAGACCGGGGGCAGAGCCGACCCGCGCCGCGCGGCTGAGCTTCTGGAATCGGCTCTCGAGGCGGGCTAGTCGCTCGCCGATGCAACCCGGACGGCGCGTGCCGGGTCTGAGAGAGGACCGGTACGTCCAGCACGCGTCGCGAACGGAGGGTTCTGTGATCCGACTGCTCGTACCTGCCGTGGTGTCTGCTGCTCTCATGCCGCTCGTCGCCCTCGCGGGCTTCGCGGGGTTCGAGGCGCGTGACTGCCCCGAGCCCGGCGGCGATGTGCCGGTGGTCCACGCGTCGCGCGTCGGCGATGGTTCGATCACCGTCGACGGGCTTCTCGACGAGCCCGCCTGGCGGGAGGCCGAGCGCGCGTGCGGGTTCCGGGTGTGGGATCCGGACAGGGGCGCGGCGCCGAGCGAGGAGACCGTCTTCAAGGTGCTCTACGACGACGAGGCCTTCTACTTCGGCGTCGCCTGCCACGTCTCGGATGCGTCCTGTGTGAGCGCCAGGCTGTGCCGCCGCGACCGCATCAGCGCGTCGGACGTCGTCAGCATCTACGTCGACCCCTACTTCGACCGCACGACCGGGTACAACTTCCGGGTGAACCCCCTCGGCATCCAGGGCGACCGTTCGGTCGCCGGCGACGGCAGCTCGATGGACCGCGACTGGAACGCCGTCTGGGAGGTCGAGACCTGGGAAGACGAGGACGGCTGGTACGCTGAGTTCCGCGTTCCCTTCTCGGCGGTCCGCTACCGCCGGTCCGACGACATGGTCTGGGGTCTCAACGTCTACCGGATGATGTACGACATCGGCGAGGACACGAGCTGGGTCACGTGGGACCAGGAGACCCGGGGCTTCGTCAGCCGATTCGGTGAGATCCGCGGTCTCAGGGACGTTCCCTCATCCCGGCGCGTCGAGATCGCGCCGTATGCGGCCGGGGGTGTCGACGACGCCGACCTCAGACAGAGCATCGGCGCGGACGTCTCGACTGCGGTCACCGCGAACCTCACGCTGAACGCGACGGTCCAACCCGACTTCGGTCAGGTCGAGGCCGACCCCGCACTTCTGAACCTGTCGCCCTTCGAGACCTGGTACGAGGAAAAGCGGCCGTTCTTCATCGAGGGGCGCCAGTACTTCAGCCACCCGGGCTTTAACATGTTCTACTCCAGGCGCATCGGCACCGGCGATGAGGACTCGCGTATCCGCTACGCCGGGAAGCTGACAGGGAAGGTCGGCGACTGGTCGGTGGCGGGGCTCTTCGCCGAGACCGACGAGATGCGGGAGCCCGCCGAGCTTCAGTTCCGGCGCGACGGCGACAACGTCATCCGGTACGGCGTGGCGCGCATCGGGCGCCGGTTCGCAGACGGCGCCCACAGCATGCACATCATGCAGACGGCGGTCCTGCACGACTACGGCTACGAGGACGACGAGGGCCGGATGGACCACCGCGAGGCGTTCACCACGGGCGCAGACGTCGACCTGAACTTCCACGACAGGGACTACAACATCGGCGCGTCGTTCGTGGGCTCGGCGGTCGATCCCGCCCCCGACCCCGACGACCCGTCGACCCCACACGAGCGGGCTTTCGGGACCGGTGGGAACATCGAACTCCGGAAGCTCGGCGGGACGTGGGTCGGCGGCGTCAACGGTCGATGGGAGACGGAGGATCTCGACCTGAACGACGTCGGGTTCCTGAGCGCCGCCGACGATCTCGGTGTCGGGGGCTGGATCCAATATGAGATGACAGGAGACCGAGAGAACGCGATCCTGCAGCGGGGCAACATCGAGCTCGGAGCGCACGCCGGATGGCTCCACGCCCCGAGGACCGGATACGACCTGGACACCGGGGAGACGACCTGGTCGTACGACCGAGGCCATCCGACGGGCGGCTCGATCGAGCTGGACGGATGGGGCCGGTTCCCGAATTTCTGGTCCTTCCACTGGGGCGCCGAGTACGAGTTCGACCAGGTCTCGAAGTACGAGACGAGACGCTACGAGGACGTTCGCGGCCCGCTCATGGTGGACCCGAACACGACCTTCATCTGGTTCGGATTCGACTCGGATTGGAGGAAGCCCTACGCGTTCAACTCGCACTCCCACTACGCCTGGGACGATGTAGGAAGCACCAACATGCGGGTCGGGCTGGGCGGACGCTGGACGCCATCCAGCCGTGTGACGTTCCGCCTGAGCGCCGCCTACCAGCGGCGCCACGCGGAAGCCCAGCACCTCGAGAACTTCAGGAACCCGGACGGCGGCATCGGCGGTGTCAGCTACGTCTTCGCGGAGCTCGACCAGCGGACCTTCGACCTGACGCTCAGGACCGAGGCCCTCTTCTCGAGGAACCTCTCTCTACAGCTCTACGCTCAGCCGTACATCACGGTCGGCGACTACTCGAATCCCAGGGAACTCGCGGCGCCGGCCTCGTTCGATCTCAGCGACGCCGCCGACATCTTGTCGGACAACGGCCTCGCCGCCGCCGACTACGACTTCCGCTACGCGTCGCTCAACCTGAACGCGGTCCTTCGCTGGGACTACGCTCCGGGGAGCTCGTTCTATCTCGTCTGGAAGCAGGGCCGCGAGGTCTACGACGAGCGGAGCGAGTACGGGAGCGCGGGAACCGGTTTCGGGAACGACCTCGATCCGGACGCCCTCTTCGACCCTGAGCCCGAGAACGTGATCCTCGCGAAGGTGACCTACTGGTTGTCCCTCTAGTGTCCGTTCGATACCGGCCCGTCCATTCGGGGCGACGAGGCGAGGCGCGGCGATTTGAGGTCGCCGCGCCGCATGCTATGATGTTCTGTGGTTGGCCGGGCAACGCAGGGACCGGGAGGACCCGATGCTCCGATACGAGAACCGTCACGTCGTTCGATGTCTCGCGCCGTTCGCGCTCGCGCTGCTTGTTCTCTCCGGAGGTTGCGGAGGGGAGGAGACCCCCGATGCCGAGCTGTCCGGGGACGACCTCGCGATGTGGGAGGATCCGGGCGGCCGCTGGCACATGCAGGTCGACCGTGAAATGACCGAGGAACAGAAGGAGGAGGTCAGACGCCTCCGGTCGATCGGGTATCTGGCCGGGCAGGCGGCCGTTCCCGAGGT
>WJMD01000048.1 GCA_014728125.1 Candidatus Effluviviaceae Genus V sp. | reverse complement strand
GAGCCGCTCAGGTTGTCGGCCACGTAGTCGTGACCGCGGTTGTTGACGGCGAGCATCGCCACGCCGGCCGACGCGAGCGCGTCGCCCATCTCGCTGACGAACCGGTTCTCGTAGAACGTGCCCGCGTAGCCGTGGACGTGAATGAGCACATCGCGCGGCCGTCGATCCGGCGGCTCACTGTAGATGCCGACCAGCTCGACGCCGTCGGCGGCCCGAAGACGCACCAGCTCTCCTGTCACAGCAACGCTCCTTCGCGCGGTGGAGAAGGACTCACGCGGCCCATTCTAACGCGACCCGGCCGGACCCACAACAGAAGCGGGGGACCTTCAACAGGCCCCCCGCTTGTATCGCTTCGTCCCTCGCACGGCTACTCGTCGAACATCGCCTTGATACGCGTCCACGTCACCGGCTCGACGAGCGAGTAGCCCTGATCCGGGATCCCGTCGAGGTCGCCGTCCACGATGGCCGTGTAGAAGACGTCGAGATCGATCGTCTCGTTGAAGGGCGTGGCATCGTCCTGCTCGACGCCCGACATCGTCGTCGGCATGGCGTCGTAGGCGCCCGATCCGTCACCACCCACGATGGCGGCGACGAACTTGAGCGTGGTGCCCTCGGGCACGGTCTCGGGCTGTGGTCCGTAGAGCCCGACCCAGCTGATCGCGCCCTCGATGTGACGCGCCGCCGTGTCGGAGGCCGCACGGGCCCCGGGCATGTCGGTTGTGGCCGTCGGATCGACGCATCCCTTGAAGAGCGGTCCCTCGAGGTTCCATGCGCCGAGCACGACGTCCATTCCCGCACCGTTGAAGGTGACGTTCCGGGCATAGAAGTCCGCGTTCGAGAAGTCGGTGGCTCCGGTGATGCCGTCCTGAAAATCGATGTCGATCCAGAGCACGTACCCGTTCCCGAACCCTCCAGGAGGATCGGCCGTGATGATGCCGACGTAGAGGCTGTCGGCGTCCCAGGTGACGTAAAGGTCGTCCATGTCCGGGTCGCTGTCGGGATAGCGGCAGTCATTGTCCGGATCGTCGATGGCCCAGTCATCGGCGTCCCAGTCGTCCAAGCCGACACTCACGACCCCGTCGATGGTCGGCGTGTTCCATGTCTCGGCGGCCGCGGGAATCGCGAGCGCGGCCGCAAGCGCGACGGTGAAGAAGATGGAGCAGAGTCTCATGATGCTCCTCCTTTCCCCGGCTTCATTGCCGGTCACATGATACGTACACAAAGTATCATGTTCGGTGCCGGCGTTCAACCGTCGATTCGGTTCGGCTCAATCCGCCGCCGGGACGCATAGACGGTCCGGTCCACGGGAGCCTCTGGAGGGACCGTGTGCGACGCCCGCCGGGAACGAGGGCATCAGTCGAAAAGCGCCTTCAGGCGGGTCCAGGTGGAGCCCTCGACCGGCACGGCACCGACCACCTGGATCGTAGCTCCCTCCCAGGTCGTCGGTATCCCCTCGTTGTCAATGTCCCGAAGCTCGCTTGTGCCGAACTCGAGAGAGGACATCCCGTCGGCGAGGCCCATGAACTCGATGACCACGAGCGTGCCGGGACCGTCGACGCTCCCTCCCAGGACGGCGCCGTTGATAAGCAGGCGGTTCAGGTCGTCCACATCCCAGTACAGGAACGTGTCGCCGGCGTACCCAGCGGGGAGCGTTCCCTCGCTGACTCCGACAGGCTCGACGACCATGGGGTCGTACTCGATCAGAAGATCGTACCCCGTCACGCCCAGCACCTCATCGTTCACCGTCACGGACACCTCGCCCGTCTCGTAGACGTTGATCTCCTGGTACGCCGGATCGAGATGGGTCGCCGGCGACGCCGTTCCCGCCCCGTGCACAAGAACGACCGCCGCGACCGTCGTGACGAACAACCGCATCCCTCGCATCTCCCCCTCCTCATCGGTGGAGTGTCGATTCCGTCGCTTCAGTGAAGCACCGTGATCTTTGTTCCTGTGATCCGCCCTTCAAGGCCCACGAAGTAGACACCGCACGGAACGGTTCGGCCGAAGCGGTCCGTCAGGTCCCACGCCGCGCCGGTCGAGCCCGCCGGGATGACCAGCTCACGGACCCTTCGCCCACGCACGTCGTAGAGGACGGCCGTCATCGAAGCGGACGCCGGTTGTTGAAGCGCGAGCCGGGTACCGGCGGTTGTCGGGTTCGGCAGGGCCGACAGTCGAGGGCCCGCATTCGGGAACGACCCCGGCACGGACGATGTCGTCTCCACCTGAACGCAGCACCCCGAGGTCTCCACGGGCAGGATCGGGTCCCGGCGGATGTCCCGGAGGTCGACCGCCGTGATCTCCAGCCAGCATGTGCCGGGACAGACACCGCCGATGCTGAGCCTCGCGAGCTCGCCCGGTGCGAGCACGTAGCTCCACGGCCCGAGCAGCACATCGTTCACCGAGTGAAGCCCATCGGCCAGCTGGTCCCAGTCGAACATGGTCGAGTGTCCGCTCGTCGCGAAGAGCGTGCCTTCTGCAGCCGACACGAGCTGGATGGTGGCGGCGTCGAATGAGAGCTCCACCATGTAGCAGCTGATGGTATCCACGTCGGCGACCCGAACGGAGACGCTCAGCGTCTCTCCCGGAGCCATCGCAAGTTCCGGCGGGTCGATCATCACGACCGGGTGGGCCGCCGCCGTGCAGCACACGACCGAGCATGCTGCCAGGCAGACAAGCGCTGTCCGCGCGGCGGACATGAACTCCTCCAATGGTAGTTCGGTGGCCCGGCGGCAACACAGACGGTCAGCCCGGCGCCCACCGGGCCACCATGACCCTCATCCAGAGCGGTGGACGAGAGGTCACCTGCACCAGCTATCTCAGGACGACGAGCTTCCGCGACATCCGGCGGTCGCCCGCCTCGAGCACACAGAAGTAGACGCCGCTCGCGGTCTCTCTCCCTTCGCGTCCGCGTCCGTCCCACCTGAGCGTATGACGACCGGGCTCGAGACCCGGCTCGACGAACCGTCGCACGAGCCGTCCCGACGCGTCGAAGATCGAGACGACAGCGTCGCCCTTCTCCACGAGGCTGAAGGCAAGCTCTGCGTCACCGTTGGTCGGGTTCGGAGTCGGAGGCAGGAACGCGAGCTCCAGCTGTTCGTCTGCACCACCTCCCGCCGTTACGGTCCAATCGAGCGGGGCGTTGGCGACGTCGCGGACGCTCGCGTCGGCGATCTCGAGCAGGATCTCGGGATCCGATGCGCGCAGCACGCAGAGCTCAGTCCCCGGGGCAAGCGTCCCGCAGGGGCCGAGCGCGGCGACGTCGACCGTGACGACGTCCGGTTGATCGTCGTCTGCGTGGAAGAAGACCTGCTCGGTCGGCTCGGCCCAGCAGGGCGGCACATCGATCTCGACATCGCTTCCGGAGACCCGCAGCGTTACGCTCACGCCCCTGACGTCTCCGCGTTCTCCCGCAAGACGGAGGACGCGAACGGCCCCCTCGCGAACCGAGCCGTCGGCCGCCGCGAGTTCGAGGCAGACGGATCCTCTGCCGCCTCGTGCCGGCGGTCCGCCCTCGGGAACGCCGGTCGGCCAGACGTTTCCGTAGTTCATGGCGAGGATCATGAGGTCCTCGAAGTTCACGAGGTTGTCGGTCACCGGGATCCCGATCCGCGACATGTCGTCGGTCGGGCCGACGTCGCACTCATGGTTGTACGAGGGGTGGCCCTCACCGATGTCGTACGTGGCGGAGAACACGACCTTGTCATAGTAGTCCACGAAGCCGTCGTAGACACCGGGGGCGCCGCCGCTCGATGTCACATCCGCCAGCCAGTAGGACGTGGAGCGGTCCTGCGCAGACGGGGCGGCGGGCGAGAGATTCCCGGCGAGATCCCTGGTGAAGGCCGTGTAGTAGTAGACGTTGCGCGTGGCGTCGTCGAACCCGTCGTCGTAGTAGTGCCTGATGCCGGTCCCCGGTACGAAGTCGACGACCACGCCGCCTCCGGGAGTCGCGGGGTAGCCGGCGGCGGGCCCGTCGTCGTCGTACTCAGGATAGGCCCCGGACGCCCATGCCTTCCTCACGATGAGGGTCCCCTCGATCGGCGCCGCTCGGGAGTCGGCGACGAACCACGACAGATGGATCGCGTTGTGCTCGGGGGACGCGACGAAATCGACCGGCGGGGCCGGATCGGTCAGATCGACCTCGGTCGAGCAGTCGGGAGTCGCGGGCACTCCCTCGACGTTGCCCGCGACGTCGCGCGCAACCGTATAGAAGTCGTACACGCCCTCGGAAGGTGCGGTGAAGGGTATCGGGCTCGTCAGGTACGTACCCGGGTGCTGCTGATAGGGCCCGCCGTCGACCCGGTAGTAGAGGATCACAGAGGAGACGCCGCTCGTGGCGTCGGAGGCGCTGAACGGAACAGGAAAGTACGTCGTGTTGTGATACGGGTCAAGCGGGCCGGCCTCGGAGACGGGCGCCGTGTCGTCCTGGGTCGAGCTGACGACGTTCGACCAGCCCGACGTGTTGTTGAGGTCGTCCCGGCACTTCACGCGGTAGTAGAAGGTCTCTCCGTCGATGAGTCCCGTGTACTCGTAATTGAGCGCCGGCGTGCAGCCGCTCGTTGCATAGATCGGATCGAAGTCCGGCTCGAGCGAACACTCGGAGCAGTAGCCGACGGCGCCCGTGGCGCTCTCGCTCGACCAGTAGACCGTGTTCGTGAGCCCTCTGGTGTACGGCGGCTCGGGCGCCATGGTGGGTACGTCGGGCGGTGTGTTGTCGAGCTCAATGGAGCCCCCCGTGGGCACGCAGCCGATCGGGAAGTTGTCGGGGTCTCTCAGCAGTGACTCGGTGAACGTCACGGGACTCACACCGTCGCCGGTCGCCTGTCCCGTGAACGAGATCGTGCAGAGGACGCCGGTTCCCGTCGCCCCGGTGGTGGCCCCGAGGATCGAGCAGTCGACAACGAGCGTGTTGCCGTCCTCCATCACGGGGAGAAAGGTCGTTGGCCCCACGTCGCTCAGAAAGGGCCCCTCCACGACGTCCAGTTCGAGGTCGTCGATGAAGACATACGTGTCGTCGAAGTCGATCACGAAGTGGTAGCCCCTCAGTCCCACGGTCTCGCCCGTTCCGTCGTACTGGATGGTGAGGACCGCAACCTGACCTCCGGCGATGCGCTCCGTCGGCGGGTCGATGGTGACCTCGGCGGCCGAGGCGTTCCCGCTCAGGGCGGCACTCATCAGCAGAATCGTGAGAGCGATGACGCCCGGTATCTTGTTCGGTGTCATGCGCAGCATGGTGTTCGCTCCATGGTTCGGTCGGCGGGGGCTTCACCCCGCGTGTGCG
>WJMD01000047.1 GCA_014728125.1 Candidatus Effluviviaceae Genus V sp. | reverse complement strand
CGTCATCAAGGCCGACGGCCTGGCCGCGGGGAAGGGCGTCGCCGTGGCCGGGAACTGCGAGGAGGCGAAGGCGGCCGTCGACGCGGCGCTTCTCGAGTCGCGTTTCGGCGAGGCCGGTCACGAGGTGCTCATCGAGGAGTTCCTGGTCGGGGAGGAGGCGTCGGTTCTGGCCCTGACGGACGGCGAGCGTCTGGCCGTTCTCACGCCGTCGCAGGACCACAAGCGCGCGCTCGAGGGCGACCGCGGCCCGAACACGGGCGGGATGGGCGCGTACGCGCCGGCGCCCGTCGTGTCCGGCGCGGTTCTTGAGAGCGTCGTGACGAAGGTCCTCGAACCGACCATCGCGGCGCTCGCCGAGAGGACCGGCGAGCCCTACAGAGGCGTGCTCTACGCCGGCCTCATGATCACGGAGTCCGGACCCAGCGTCGTCGAGTTCAACTGCCGCTTCGGCGACCCGGAGACCCAGCCGACCCTGCCGCTCGCAGACTGTGACCTCGCCGAAGTCATGCTCGCGGCGTCCCGCGGCGAGCTCGACCCGTCGAGCGTCGGGACCCGGGACGGCGCCGCCGCGTGCGTCGTCATGGCGTCAGGCGGCTATCCCGGTTCGTACGATAAGGGGAAGGAGATCTCCGGGCTCGCGAACGCCGGGTCGCTCGAGGACGTCATCGTGTTCCACGCGGGCACCCGGAGCGAGGACGGGCGCGTCGTGACATCGGGCGGTCGGGTGCTGGGCGTGACGGCGCTCGGCCATGACCTTCCGTCCGCGCTCGAACGCGCCTACGAGGGCGTCGGCGCCATCAGCTTCGAGGGCGCCGCGTACCGGCGGGACATCGGTCACCGCGCGCTGGCGCGGCTCTGAGCCGGCTGCCGGTGGACGGCGACGGCTGACTGCAACCCTGGAGGGAGACCGTGCGGGAGATCGACCTGACCGAGCGAAGCGACGAGAAGATGAAGGTCCGTCTCGAACCGGCGGCGCGCGCCGTGCGAGACGGCGACCTCATCATCGTGCCGACGACGACGTTCTACGGACTGGCCGCCGACGCGACGAACGACCTCGCGGTCCGGCGCGTGTTCAAGGCGAAGCGGCGGGACCCGTCGAAGCCTCTGCTCATTCTCGTCGACTCGCTCTCCATGATGCGCCCGTTCGTCAGCGAGGTGCCCGGCGCCGTGAAGGAGCTCGAGTGGCGCCTGGGGAGCAAGGGGCTCACGTACGTTCTGCCGTCGTCGGGCCGGCTGCCGGACGAGCTGACGGCCGGGACCGGCACGGTCGGCGTCCGCGTCGAGCGGAACGAGGTGGTGCGCGAGCTCCTGGCGCTCCTGGAGCTTCCGATCACGGCTCCGAGCGCCAATGTCGAGGGCGAGTCTCCGCCCGAGACCGTCGACGACGCGGTCCGCCCGCTCAGGGACTGGATCGAGGTGTCGATCCGCTGGTATCGGGCATCGGCGACCGCCCCGTCGACGATCGTCGACCTGTCGAGGGACGAGCCTGGGATCCTGAGGGAGGGGACGGTGCCGGCGCGGGACGTCCTCGACGTGCTCGAGGCCGCATAGCGGACGCGCCCGCTCCGCTCCCTGCCGGCGCGCCGGCTTCGGGCGCCCCACGGGACCGAGAACCCCTGATTCTTGACTCACCCCGAGAACCTCCCGTACACTGGGCGTTCAGACCGAACGAAGCGGAGGACCATGCCGTACAACGTTCTGCTCGTCTGCTCCGGGAACACCTGTCGCACCGCGATGGCGCAGGGCACGCTCCGGGAGCTGCTCCGCGAGGCCGGCGCCGACGGCATCCGCGTGACGTCCGCCGGGACCCTCGGCATCGAGGGCGCGCCGGCGACTCCCGAGGCGGTCACCGTTGCGGCCGAGTCGCGTGTCGACATCTCGGACCACAGGTCAAGTGCTCTGACGCCGGAGCGCATCGAGAGCGCCGACCTCATCCTCGCCATGGCCCGGCACCACGTGGATGAGATCACGGACCTCGTTCCCGCGGCGGCGGGGAAGACGCATCTTCTGTCGACGTACGCTGGCCGCGGCGACGAGGACGTGCCCGACCCGATCGGCGGCGACCTCGACGAGTACCGTAGCTCGTACGGTCTGATCCGTGACCTGCTGAGATCGGCGTTGCCGAGGATCCTGGAGAACGAACGATGAGAGTCTCGATCGCATCCGACCACGCGGGATACGCGCTCAAGGAGCGCGTCCGCGAACACCTGGAGTCGGCCGGACACGACATAGTGGACCTCGGCACGACGAGCGAGGAGTCGACCGACTACCCGGACTTCGGCGCTCCCGCTGCGCGAATGGTCGCGCGCGGCGAGACCGACTGCGCCGTGCTCGTCTGCGGCTCTGGTCAGGGCATGTGCATGACGGCGAACAAGGTCGACGGGGTGCGCGCGGCGCTCGCCTGGACGCCCACGATCGCCGAGCTCTCGAGAAACCACAACAACGCGAACGCGCTCTGCCTTCCGGCCCGGTTCCTGTCGGTGGAGGACGCTCTCGGCATCGTCGACGCCTGGCTCGACGCCGGCTTCGACGGCGGGCGGCACGAGCGCCGCGTTGAGAAGATGATGAACGTCGAGAAGGGGGAGGAGTGATGGCGAGGCTCAAGGACGTCGATCCGAAGATCCACGAGGCCGTGCAGAACGAGGTCCGCAGGCAGACCGAGACGGTCGAGCTCATCGCGTCGGAGAACTTCACGAGCGAGGCGGTCAGGGAGGCCGTGGGGTCAGTGATGACGAACAAGTACGCCGAGGGCTACCCCTTCTTCCGGCGCAAGGACGGGACCATCAACTGGGACCGGAACGGCCGGTACTACGGGGGGTGTGAGCACGTCGACACGGCCGAGAACCTCGCCATTGAGCGCGCCAAGGAGCTTTTCGGGGCCGACCACGCGAACGTCCAGCCGCACTCCGGCAGTCAGGCCAACATGGGCGTCTACTTCGCGCTGCTCGAGACCGGCGACACATACTTCGGGATGAAGCTGGCGCACGGCGGCCACCTGACGCACGGCCATCCCATCAGCTTCTCCGGGATGTTCTTCGACGTCGTCCACTACGGCGTCGACGAGAAGACCGAGGTCATCGACTTCGCCGCTCTCGAGAAGCTCGCGCTCGAGCGCAAGCCGAAGCTCATCGTCGCCGGCGCCAGCGCGTATCCGCGGACGCTCGACTTCGCGGCGTTCCGGGAGATCGCGGACAAGGTCGGCGCGTATCTCATGGTCGACATGGCGCACATCGCCGGACTCATCGCGGCGGGGCTCCATCCGAGTCCGGTGCCGCACGCCGACGCGGTGACGACGACGACGCACAAGACGCTCCGCGGTCCGCGCGGCGGCATGATCCTGATGAAGGAGGACGTCGCCAGGGCCATCGACAAGTCGGTCTTCCCGGGCATCCAGGGCGGGCCTCTCATGCACGTCATCGCCGGCAAGGCGGTCTGTCTCCACGAAGCGATGCAGCCGGCGTTCAGGGAGTACCAGCAGCGTATCCTGGACAACGCACAGCACATGGCCGAGGCGTTCAAGCGCCACGGGTTCCGCCTGGTCGCCGACGGCACCGACACTCATCTCGTGCTCGTCGACCTGAGGGAGAAGGGTGTGACCGGACGCGACGCAGAGAAGGGGCTCGAGAAGGCGGGGATCACCATCAACAAGAACACGATCCCGTTCGACCCCGAGAAGCCGTTCGTCGCGAGCGGCATCAGGGTCGGCACGCCGGCCATCACGACGCGCGGCATGGGGAAGGACGAGATCGACCGGATCGTCGCCCTCATCGACCGGGCGATCACGAACCTCGACGACGAGAGCGTGCTCGAGTCGGTGAGGAAGGACGTCCTCGACCTGACGGCGGGCTTCCCGCTGGTCGACGGTGAGGAGCGGCCCGTCTAGAGCGACGAGACGCCGGGCGTCCGGGAGCCCCGCACGGTGGCGGGAATCGGCACAGCGTCGCGGTCCGGTCCTCGTAACCACCCTAAGGAAGGCCTGTTACGGAGGTCTCATGGCCCGAAGGCGGCCCAGCTGGGACGAGTACTTCATGGACATCGCGCGGCTCGTGGCCGGGCGCTCGACGTGTCTCAGACGGCAGGTCGGCGCCATCATCGTCAAGGACCGCCGCGTGCTCGCGTCGGGTTACAACGGCGCGCCGTCTGGACTGCCGCACTGCGACGAGACCGGGTGCGTCCGCGAGCGCCACAAGGTCCCGTCGGGGGAGCGCCACGAGCTCTGCCGCGGCATTCACGCGGAGCAGAACGCGATCATCCAGTCGGCCAACTACGGGACCGGCATCGACGGCGCCACCATCTACTCGACCTACCATCCGTGCTCGGTCTGCGCGAAGATGATCATCAACGCCGGCATCGTCCGCGTCGTGACCGACGACACCTATCCGGACGACCTCGCCGTCGAGCTTCTGCGTGACGCGGGCGTCCGGGTGGAGGCGCTCGCGCCCGTCTCCGAGTAGCCCCCCAGGCACCGCCCGACGGTTCCGGAAAACCGTCCCTGGACGCTCATCGAGTCCTCACAGAGAAGAAAAACGACCCCAAATAACGTTCTCGCTTGACACGCCCGCGCGCGCGTTGCTACTCTGCCTCCGCTGTTCGCGGAGGAGCTCACGGGAGACCATGTGACGGGTGGATGTGTGGTGGCTTCCCTTCCGTATCACACCTGACGACTCAAACACGTGCCGCCAAACGAGCCTCGAACTCCGGGGAAGAACCGCGTTCGGGGATAGGGATTCCCTGCTTTCGACCATGAGAGGATAGGTGTCCAGCCAATGTCATCTGTGAACGAGGAGAAGACCTCGCTGGACGAGATGGTCGCGCTCGATGAGAGCGACTCGCCGACCGACGGCGTCGCGACCGCGGACCCCTCCGATTCCACGTCGCACGTGGACACGGTGGAGCCCGCTGTCGGCGATGGTGAGCCGTCGCCTCGGCTCACGCTCTACATGGACGAGGAAGAGGTGCTCGGTCTCCACAGGAGACTCGCGAGCAAGCTCTTCCGTCTCGTCCGGAAGCGCAGCGGCCAGATCGTGCCGTTCGACCGGAAGAAGATCACGACGGCCATCTTCAAGGCGGCCCAGGAGGTGGGCGGCCGCGACCGCGAGGTCGCCGAGCGCCTGACCGACGAGGTGCTCCTGTACCTCTACTCCGAGAAGGACTCCAACCTCCCACAGGTAGAGGACATACAGGATGCCATCGAGAAGGTCCTGATTGAGCGCGGGCACGCGAAGACGGCCAAGGCGTTCATCCTCTACAGAGACCGGCGGTCGCAGGTGCGGCAGAAGACCGTGAACGCGAAGCTGGCCGAGATCGAGCAGAAGCGGGCCGAGGCAGCGCTCGACGCGACCGATCTCGCGCTCTTCGTCCGGACCTCCGGCGACGACATGGTCGTCTGGGACCGCGAGAAGATCATCGAGACGCTCATCCGAGAGGCGGACGTGTCGGTCGAGCTCGCCGAGAAGATCTCGCGCGAGGTCGAGAACCAGATCGTCCTCTCGCAGACGAAGGTCATCACCGCGCCGCTCGTCCGTGAGCTGGTCGACGCGAAGCTCGTCGAGCACGGACAGGAGGCCGCGCGCCGCAAGTACACGCGTCTCGGCGTACCGCTCTACGACGCCGAGCGGATCATCCTGATGCCGAACAAGGAGAACGCGAATATTCCTCACAACCCGGAAGCGACGAACATGACGCTTGCCGAGTCTGTGAAGAAGCAGTACGCGCTGCTCGCCGCCTTCAGTCAGGACATCTCCGACGCGCACGCCCGGGGCGACATCCATCTGCACGACCTCGGGTTCTTCGACCGCCCGTACTGCTCGGGCCAGTCGCTCGAGTACGTGAAGAAGTTCGGGCTGTCGCTCCCGAACGCGCTCTCCATCGCGAAGCCGGCGAAGCACCCCGACATCCTCCTGGCGCACATGGTGAAGTTCTCCGCTGCGCTCCAGGGGCACTTCGCGGGAGCGATCGGGTGGGACGCCGTCAACGTGTTCTTCTCGCCGTTCCTCGAGGGAATGAGCGACCGGGACGTCCATCAGCTCGCCGAGATGCTCGTCTTCGAGTACTCGCAGCAGAGCGTCGCGCGCGGCGGCCAGGCGATCTTCAGCGACATCAACATCTACTGGGAGACGCCGAAGCACTTCGCCGACGTCATGGCGATCGGGCCGGGCGGCACGTACACGGGCCGCACCTACAAGGACTACGAGAAGGAGGCGCAGCGCTTCGCGTTCGCCCTCTTCGACATCTACATGGAGGGCGACGGGACGGGGAGGCCGTTCTTCTTCCCGAAGCCGCTCGTTCACATCACGGACCAGTTCTTCAGAACGCCCGGCCACGAGGAGTTTCTGCTCCACATCTCCGATGTGGCCGCCGAGATGGGCAACACCTACTTCGTGTTCGACCGCGGCGAGACGGCCAAGATCTCCGAGTGCTGCCGGCTCTCCTTCAAGCTCGAGCAGTCTGACATCGAGGACGCCGCCGAGCCGTGGAGGATGCGCTACTCGGCGCTCCAGAACGTCACGCTCAACCTGCCGCGCGCCGCGTATCTGGCGAAGGGCGACGAGGCGAAGCTCTTCGAGGCGATCGACCAGTTCTTCGCCCTCGCGGTCAAGGCGCACCAGGAGAAGCGCGGCGTCATCGAGAAGCTCCTGGCTATGGGCGACAACGGCCCGCTGGCGCTTCTGACCATGGACCTCGACGGGCAGCAGTATCTCCGCATGCACCGCGTGACGTTCCTGATCGGGCTCCTCGGTCTCAACGAGCTCGTTCAGAGCCACATGGGGTGCGAGCTTCACGAGTCGGAGGAGGCGTTCCGTCTCGGGCTCAAGGTCATCGCGCACCTGAAGCTGGCCTGCGAGAAGGCGTCGAAGGCGACGGGCATGCGCTTCGTGCTCGAGCAGACCCCGGCCGAGTCGTGCGCCTACCGCATGGCGAAGCTCGACCTCGAGCACTTCCCGGAGCAGGCGTCGGCCGTCGTGAAGGGAAGCCCGGGGCTGGGCGAGGTGTACTACACGAACTCGACCTTCCTGAACGTCTCGGAGAAGATCAGCCCGATCGAGCGCATCAAGCGCGAGGGCAAGTTCCACGACATGATCGAGGCGGGCGCTCTCTCCCACGTCTGGATAGCCGACAGCAGGCCCGACAAGGAGGCCGTCGCCAGCTTCGTGAAGAAGACGTTCCACCACACGAGGAACGCGCAGATCGCCTTCTCCCCGGAGTTCACCACCTGCAACACGTGCATGAAGGTGACGCGCGGCCTGGTGGAGGAGTGCCCCTACTGCGCCTCGCGCGAGGTCGACGGCATCACGCGGGTGACCGGGTACTTCTCGAAGGTCTCCGGCTGGAACAGCGGCAAGAAGGGCGAACTCGAGGACAGGCACAGGAGCGCGGTCGAATGAAGCTCGTGATCTTCGAGAAGGAGAACTGCGAGGCCTGCAAGAACGCCAAGACCAAGATCGACTTCTTCCTCGACAAGTGGGGCGTGGCGGACTCGCTGGAACGACAGACCCACAACGTCAGCACGACCGACGGCATGGTCGAGGCGGCCATGCAGGAGGTCGGGGACATTCCGACCATCATCCTTGAGGACGACGGCAGGGAGGTGGCCCGCTGGAGCAAGAAGGCGCCCAAGTCCGACGAGCTTCGGTCGAAGCTGGGCGTCTGACGAGGCCATCGTGAGGGCATCGCGGGAACCGGCGGAGCGCGCCGGAGGCGTTGACCTCATCTCATGCGGCCTGCTATAATCCGCGCTTGGCTTCCCGCCCGGGCGCGGATTCTCTTGCGTCAGAGGGCCTCACTTATCGAAGGAGGAAGACGCATGTACGGAAGAGCCCAGCTTCTCCTCGCGATGACCGTCCTCGTCACGGCCGCCGTCCTCGGCGGGTGCGGCGGCGGTGGTACGGTCGGGCGCGACATCACGATCGACACACCCGTCGAGATCGATCGCACCTTCGACGTCGGTGATGTGCTCAGCTACCGCTTCAAGGAGTCGACGCAGGCCGGCGTTAAGATGACGAGTTTCGAGCAGACGGTCTCGATGCAGACCGAGTTCCGCACGACGAACACGATCACCGAGTCGACCGACGAGGAGATCGAACTCGGCATGCGGTTCGACTACGCCGTCGGTTCGGTTGCGTCGGGCGACCAGGTCATGCCCAACTCGGACGTCAACTCGATGCGCGGCAAGGAACTCATCGTCACGCTGTCGCCCGACGGCGAGGTCAAGTCGCTGACCGGCCTGGCGGGTGAGGCCTACCTCGAGGAGGGGACCGGCCAGTTCAAGGTCCTCGTCGACTACCTCGTGCCGCCGCTGCCTACGGAGGCCGTCGAGATCGGGAGCTCCTGGACCGAGGAGCTCGACCCGGCCGACATCTCCGGACTCGACCAGGAGTACATCGGCGAGACCGTCTACACGGTGACCGGGTTCAAGGAGACCTACGAGGTCCAGTGCGTCGAGGTGTCGTTCACCGCCTCGTTCGAGTACGAGGGACGCTTCGAGCAGGGCGACGACGTCTGGCTCGTGTCGGGTGTCGGCGGCGGCGAGGGCACGATGCTCATCGCCATCGACGGCGGACATCTCGTCCACGCGCGCATGGATATCGAGCAGGACATGACGGGCGAGGGCTCGGCGGTGGCCTCGGCCGCGGCGTCGGGCGAGTTCAGCGCGGGCATCAAGACGCGCTTCGAGATCGAGGTGCTCTAGTACCGGAGCGGCGACGGACCGCGCGGAGGGGAACGTCCTCTCCCGCGCGGTTCCGCTCCGGACCGCAGGCGGAGGCGGCTGAGCCGCTTCGGCCGACCAGCGAGCCGAGGAGAGACGACCCTGCGACTCAGGAGCTTCTCGGGCGGCGTGCACCCGCCCACCTCCAAGGGCCTCACGAAGGACTCCACGATCGTCGACGCGGCGGTTCCCGACCGCGTCGTTCTTCCCATGCGGCAGTCGATCGGCGCGCCGGCCAAGCCGGTCGTGTCGGTCGGTGACGAGGTCACACTCGGCCAGGTCGTGGGCCAGGCCGCCGGCTTCGTGTCGGTTCCCGTCCACGCGACGATCGCCGGCAAGGTGGCCGCGGTCGGCCGCTTCCCGCACCCGCTGGGGGGAGAGGCGGAGGCCGTCGTCATCGAGGGCGACGGCTCGGAGACGTGGCACGAGTCGGTGAAGCCCAGAGGCGACGCCGAGTCGCTCTCGGCCGAGGACATCAAGAACGCGGTCCGCGACGCCGGGATCGTCGGCCTGGGCGGCGCGGCCTTTCCCACCCACGTCAAGCTGTCGCCTCCCGAAACGAAGCCGATCGACGCCGTCATCCTGAACGGGGCAGAGTGCGAGCCGTGGCTCACGGCCGACCACCGGCTGATGGTCGAGCGACCCTCAGAGATCATCCAGGGGCTTCTGCTCATCATGAAGGCGCTCGGCTGCGAGCGGGGCGCCGTCGGCATCGAGGCGAACAAGCCCGACGCGGTGAAGGCCATGCGCGGCGCGATCCCTCAGGGCGCCCCGGTCAAGGTGCACGCTCTCGAAGTAAAATACCCGCAGGGCGCCGAGAAACAGCTCATCGACGCCATCCTCAGGAGGCAGGTGCCGGCCGGGGGACTCCCGATGGACGTCGGCGTCGTCGTCCAGAACGTGGGGACGTCGCTGGCCGTCAAGCAGGCGTGCCTCGAGGGGCGTCCGCTCATCTCGCGCGTCCTGACCGTGACGGGCAGGCCGCTCGGGAAGCCGTCTAACTTCCACGCCCGCATCGGGACGCTCGTCTCGCGGCTGGTCGAGGAGGCCGGCGGCATCGAGGGCGAGGTGGCGAAGGTCATCTCGGGCGGGCCGATGATGGGCATCGCGCAGTTCACGCTCGACGTGCCGGTCATCAAGGGCATGTCGGGCATGCTCTTCCTCGGCCCCGATGAGGTCGTCGCGAAGGACCCCGACCCGTGCATCCGGTGCGCGCACTGCGTCGACGCGTGCCCGATGAAGCTCGTGCCGACCACGATCGAGAAGTTCGTCATCGCCGGTCAGATCGACCAGGCGGCCGCCATCGGGCTCAACGACTGCATCGAGTGCGGCTCGTGCGCCTACGTGTGCCCCTCGAACCGCCGGCTCGTGCACTACTTCAAGTTCGGGAAGCATCTCGCCGCCGCGCGCCGGAAGGCAGCGGCCGAGAAGGCCGAGCAGGAGAAGGAAAGGGAGAAGGCAAGCTGATGGCCGAGACCGAGGCCAGGCCCCGCTTCCTCGTTTCCGCGTCGCCGCACATCCGGCAGGACGTCTCCGTCCCGCGCGTCATGTACGGCGTCGTCATCGCGCTGATCCCGGCGCTCGTCGGATCGGTCTACTTCTATGGTCTGCGCGCGCTCTACCTGACGCTCATCGCGTGCGTGACCTGCCTCGCGACCGAAGCGCTCATCCAGCGCATGCGGAACGTGCCCGTCACCATCGCGGACGGCAGCGCGCTGGTCACGGGCATCCTGCTGGCCTTCAACCTCCCGCCCGGCGTCCCGTGGTGGATGCCGGTCGTGGGATCCGTCTTCGCCATCGCCATCGGCAAGCAGGTCTTCGGCGGGCTCGGGTACAACCCGCTGAACCCCGCGCTCCTCGGCCGCGCGTTCCTGCTCGCGAGCTGGCCCGTGGCCATGACGACGACGTGGCTCCCCGCGAGGGGCGGCACGCTCTCCGGCGCCGGACTCTCGGGCGTCGACGTCGTGACGCAGGCGACGCCGCTCGCCCTCATGCGGAAGGTCAACGAGATCCTCGCCGACCCGTCCTCGACGACCCACCAGCTCGTGCAGGCCCGCGAGGTCCTGACGGAGCTCGGGTCGGCCGACACGATGCTCAACCTCTTCGTCGGCCGCATCGGAGGGTGCATCGGCGAGACCTCGGTGCTCCTGCTGCTGGTGGGAGCGGCGTATCTTCTGTTCAAGCGCTACATCGACTGGCGGATCCCCCTGGCCTACATCGGGACAGTGGCGCTTCTCACGTGGATCTTCGGCGGCGCGAACGGGTTCTTCACCGGCAACGCGCTCTTCCACATGCTTGCGGGCGGTCTCGTGCTCGGCGCGTTCTACATGGCGACCGACATGGTGAGCTCGCCCGTGACCCCGAAGGGGATGATGATCTTCGGCGTGGGGTGCGGCGTCATCACGGTCGTCATCCGCCTCATCGGCGGGTACCCGGAGGGCGTCAGCTACTCGATCCTCTTGATGAACGTCGCTGTCCCTCTCATCGACCGCCACACGCGGCCGAAGACGTTCGGGGAGGTGAAGCAGCGTGGGTAACTTCGTGCGGCTGGTCGGCACCCTCGCCGTGATCGCGGCCATCGCGAGCTTCGGGCTCTCGGCGGTCTACAACGCGACGCACGAGATCACCGCGGCCTACAAGGTCCAGGAGCAGGAGAACGCCCGGCGCGAGGTGCTCCCCGACGCCGGCGACGCGGTCTTCGAGATGACGGAGACCGACACCGAGCTCCAGGGACGGCCGTTCGTCTACTACACGGCCTACGGGACCGACGCGAGGGACGACGTCATCGGCTGGACGTTCACGGCGTACGGCAAGGGCTACTCGAGCACCATCGAGACCATCGTGGGGGTCGTGCCCGGCGGGACCATCAGCGGCGTCAAGATCGTCTTCCAGCAGGAGACGCCGGGCCTCGGCGCGAAGGTGACCGAGGTGGCGTCCGAGAACACGCTCTGGGCGATGCTGAGCGGAAGCGCAGTCGACGAGTCGGGCGCGCGGCCCTGGTTCCAGGTTCAGTTCGACGGCCGCTCGGCCGACGAGCTAGCAATCGTCAAGAGCGAGAGCGAGGACGGCATCCTCGCCATCACGGGCGCGACCATCAGCTCGGAGGCCGTGACGGCGTCGGTGCGCGAGGGGCTCGGGCATCTGCTGTCGATCGTCGAGGGCGGAGCCGGGGCCGGGGCCGGCGGCGTCGGGGCCGACAACGGCGGCGAGACCGACCCTGACGCCGGCGGCGCGGAGCCCGAGCCTGGCGACGAGGCCCTCTCGCAGAACGGCTCGACCGGGGAGGACGCGGCATGAGCGCCATCAACGAGCTCGTGAAGGGCGTCTACAGAGAGAACCCCGTCTTCCGTCTGGCGCTGGGACTCTGCCCCGCGCTGGCCGTCTCGACGTCGGTCGAGAACGCCATCGGCATGGGCGGCGCGGCGACGTTCGTGCTTCTCGGCTCGAACATCGTCATCTCGCTCGTCCGGAAGGCGATTCCCGCGAAGGTCAGGATCCCGTGCTTCATCGTCGTCATCGCGACCTTCGTGACGATCGTCGAGCTCGTGATGGGGGCGTACCTGCCGGAGCTCTCGAAGAGCCTCGGCATCTTCATCCCGCTCATCGTCGTGAACTGCATCATTCTGGGAAGAGCCGAGGCGTTCGCTTCGAAGAACGGCCTCGGGCTCTCGATCCTCGACGCCGTCGGCATGGGCATCGGCTTCACGTTCGCGCTCGTGACCGTGAGTGCCATCCGCGAGATCATGGGGGACGGGAAGCTCTTCGGCTACATGGTCTTCGGGCCCGGCTACAAACCGGTGCTCATGATGATCCTGGCGCCAGGCGCGTTCATCACGATGGGGCTCCTGATGGGTTACTTCAACATGATCGACGCGATGCGCCGCAGGAAGAGCGAGGAGTCGTAGTATGGACTTAGGCCAGCTCTTCGCCATCATCATCGGGGCCGTCTTCGTATCGAACTTCGTTCTGATGCGGTTCCTGGGGCTCTGCCCGTTCGTCGGGGTTTCGAAGGACTCGGACTCGGCGCTCGGCATGGGCATGGCCGTCATCTTCGTGATGACGATGGCCTCGCTCGTCACGTGGTTCATCTACACGTACGTGCTGGAGCCGTTCGGCATCACGTATCTCCGGACCATCGCGTTCATCCTGGTCATCGCGACGCTCGTGCAGTTCGTCGAGATGGTCATCGAGAAGACGTCGCCTGCGCTTCACCGTTCGCTCGGCATCTACCTGCCGCTCATCACGACGAACTGCGCCGTGCTCGGCGTGGCGGTCGTGAACGTCGAGGACTTCATGAACGCCGACCTCCCGGCGGCGGCCAGCTTCATCTACACGGTGGTCCACGGGTTCTCGGCGGGGCTCGGCTTCACGCTGGCCCTCGTGTTGATGGCCGCCATCCGCGAGCGCCTCGACCTCCTCGACGTGCCGAAGTCGATGCGCGGCATCCCGATCACGTTCATCGTGGCCGGGCTCATGGCGATGGCGTTCATGGGATTCTCGGGACTCAAGATCGGATAGAAGGAGCAGGATGGACTCCGTCGTCGTCATATCCGTCGTCGCTCTGACCGCCATGGCCATCGTCTTCGGGACGATCCTCGCCATCGCGTCCAGGGTGTTCGCCGTGAGGCGCGACCCCCGTGTCGAGCAGGTGCTCGAGCTCCTGCCGGGCGCGAACTGCGGCGCGTGCGGCTACCCGGGCTGCGCCGGGCTGGCCGAGGCGATCGTCAAGGGCGAGGCGCCGCCGAACGCGTGTCCGCCCGGCGGCTCCGAGACGGCACAGAGCGTCGCCGAGGTGATGGGGCTCGACGCGGGGGAGATGACGCCACTCGTCGCGGTCGTCCACTGCGCCGGGTCGACCGAGAACGCCGTCCAGCGCCTCGAGTACGAGGGCATCGAGGACTGCCGCGCGGCCATGCTCGTCGGCGGAAGTCCCAAGGCGTGCATCTACGGATGCCTCGGCCTCGGG
>WJMD01000046.1 GCA_014728125.1 Candidatus Effluviviaceae Genus V sp. | reverse complement strand
GTCTCAGGGAGCGCATGCGGAACTCCGGCGTCGCGGCGACGCCGCGCCGGCGCTGGGTGCCCGGGCTCGCGACGGCGCCCGTCGCGGCGGCCTGTTTCGTGGTCGGCCTCTGGGTCGGCTTCAGCCCCGGAACAGGTGCACCGGAGCAGGACGTGGGGCACTCCGGTCGCGACCGCGTTGCCGTCTCGGCCGGTCCCGTCATCTCGCCGAGGAGCAAGCTCCTCGTTCAGACGGGCGCCATCCCGGACGGAGCGGGTGAGACGGCTGCCTTCGCGCCGGACACCCTCGCCCCGGACAGCTTCGGGCCGCTCGGCGAGGACCCGCAGGTGATGTTGACGACATCCCGCCCCCAGGGCGGAAAGGAACGGCTGCTCGGCGACGGGCTTCTGACCGAGTAGCGACGAGAACGGACACGACCTACAGGCACGGCTGACGCTTGCAGAGGACACGAGTGACCGGCGCGCGCTCCCCCGCGCGACCGGCCGGAGGCCGCCCCCATCGAGGGGGCGGCCTTCGCACGTTCGGTCCCGCCGCGGGTCGGCCGGGCGCTTTCCGGGTCGGCCGGGCGCTTTCCGGGTCGGCCGGGCGCTCCCCCGGATCGGCCGGACCCCGTTCGGGTTCCGGCATCCTGTCCTTCGCGCGGCAGGCCGCCCCCTCCGCTTTTCGCTTGCCGAGTTGGACCAGTCGTGCTACTTCTGTCGCGACGTTTCTCGCCCGCGCCCCGCGGGCCCCCTAGCAGACGGCCGGGTCGATCCCTCCGCCCGGTGTCGGAAGGAGGCCACAATGCCTCGCGTTGCGATCACGGTTCTCACACTGCTCTTCCTGGTGGTCGGCACGGCCGCCGCCGGGCCTGCGACCGTCAGGCGGGCAGACGCCCCGACGGCCGTCTCCGGAACGCTCGACGAACTCCTGCCATATGCCGGACGTCCGCCCGTACTGGGCAAGAAGGTCCTGCCGTACGAGTGCCTCGACGGAGAGGCTCTGATGCGACAGAGACAGTCGCTGACCGGCTGCTCCGCGCCTCCCGGATGGGAGCCGCGTCCCGCCGGCATCGGGTCGCGCGACTGCGAGCTCGTGTGCTCGCCCTGTGCGTTCGCCGAGAACGAGGAGAACTGCTACGACGGCTACGTCGACAACTGGAACGGCGGGTGCAACTCGACGCCGGCCGTCTTCGACACGCTGTTCCCGTACTTCGGTGAGATCGTCGTCTGCGGCACCAGCGGTACGTACGAGCCCGGACCGCGCAACGGCGGACGGCCCAGCCGCGACCGCGACACGGACTGGTACTCCATCATCCTCAGCGAGCCCAGGAACATCTCGTTCTGCTGCATCGCCGAGTTCCCCCTGATGATCCACGTCGTCGACGGTTCCGCAGGATGCGGCAGTCCGGTCATACTCGAGACGGCAACGGCCGACTCCTGTGAGGAGGCCTGCATCGACATCCTCATCGGTCCTGGGGAGTACTGGCTCTGGGTCGGGTCATCGGTCTTCAGCGGCGTCCCGTGCGACTCCGACTACATCATGACGGTGAACGGGTACTACCAGAGCTCCTGCGACCTCCCGTGTCCCGATGGGGGCATCCTCGAGGAGGAGCCGCCCTGCGAGCCGGACTACGACGACCACACGAACGGCGGCTGCAACAGCGATCCGTACGTGTTTCATCACCTCGACCCGCTGGACGACACGATCCACGTGTGCGGCGAGTCGGGCGTCCACCCGTACCAGGACGTCTGCTACCGGGACACCGACTGGTACGAGATCGTGCTCGACGAGCCGAGGGAGATCGAGTTCTGCGTCGAGCCGTCGTTCGAGGCGCTCTATGGCGTCATCAGCGGGGACTGCGACGGGATGTACACCTTCATCGATTCCGATGTCATCCAGGGATGCGGTTCAGGGTGCTCGCAGTACGCGCTCGACCCGGGAACCTACTGGCTGTTCGTTGCGCCCGCCTCCTGGTATCCGGTCGACTGCGGAAGCGAGTACTGGTTGAGCGTCGACGGTTACACGACCCTCGTGGAGGACGTGAGCTGGGGATCGATCAAGTCGCTCTACCGTTCACCACCGACCGACCCGGTCGGCGGCGGTTCCGGAAACTAGACGGTCGGGGCCGGCACGAGAGGTCGGCGCCGCTTCGGAAGAGAATCGAGTCGTGAGGGGCCGCCTTCGGTGAACGGGGGCGGCCCCTGAGCATGGGAGGACCGATGAAGGCACTCGTGGTAGGCGGCGGAGGCCGTGAACACGCGCTGGCGTGGAAGCTGGCCCAGAGCGACTCTGTTGATGAGCTGCTCGTGGCGCCCGGGAATGCCGGAACCGCCGGCATCGCGCGCAATGTCCCGGTCGCGGCGAACGACATCGACGGACTCGTCAAGCTCGCTTCAGAGGAGGGCGTCGATCTGACCGTCGTCGGTCCGGAGCTTCCACTGACCATGGGCCTTGCCGACCGTCTCACCGCCGAGGGGCTTGCCGTCTTCGGTCCGAAGGCGGCCGGGGCGCGCATCGAGGGAAGCAAGTGGTTCGCGAAGGAGCTCATGCTCGCGGCCGGCGTGCCGACGGGCGCCGCTTGGCTGACGTCGTCGCCCGACGAGGCGATGTCGCGCGCCGACGATCTGGGATACCCGGTCGTCATCAAGGCCGACGGCCTGGCCGCGGGGAAGGGCGTCGCCGTGGCCGGGAACTGCGAGGAGGCGAAGGCGGCCGTCGACGCGGCGCTTCTCGAGTCGCGTTTCGGCGAGGCCGGTCACGAGGTGCTCATCGAGGAGTT
>WJMD01000045.1 GCA_014728125.1 Candidatus Effluviviaceae Genus V sp. | reverse complement strand
GGGTAGGCCCAGTGGTCGACCGCGACCGAGGCCGGGGGCCGCGCGTCGTCTCGCGCCGGTCGTCCCTCGGTCGCGGCGCCCGGAAGGGCCGCGGCGACGAGCGCAGCGGCCACGAGGAGAAGCGGGCGGAGCGGTCGGTCCCGTCCCACGTACACGCGCGTGTCCTTTCCCTCAGAGATCCGGACCAAAGAGGAGCCGCGACAACGCCTCGAACGGCCGGTCAGTCGCCGGTCTTCTTCCTGCCCCACCCGGAGCCGCCCGCTCTGCGATACGAGTCGGTCGCGTCCGCTTCGCGGCCGAGGCGGTCCATCACGAGCCCGAGCTGGTAGTGGACCCTCCGGTCGTCGGGGTCGTCGGCGGCCGCCCGCTTGAGATACCGCTCGGCGTCCTTGAGCCTGTCCATCGCTGCGAGGGCGGCCCCCATCTGGTAGCAGACGTTCGCCGACTCGCCCTCGAGCGACAGCACGCGCTGGAACGACGCGACGGCGTTCGAGAAGAGCCCGCGCCGCGCCCGGACGACACCGAGACGGTAGTGCGCGTCGGCGTTCTCGGGATCGAGCCGGACGGCCTCCTCCAGGGCGTCCTGCGCCGCCTCTTCCTCCTCCGCGCCCAGGAGCGCCGTGCCGAGATTGTAGTGGGCCTCCGCGCTCTCAGGTTCGATGTCGGCGGCGCGCTGGAACTCGGCGATGGCGTCGGTCAGCATCCCGCGTTCGCCGTAGATGGCGCCGAGGTTGAGGTGTCGCTCCGCGTTGTCCGGGTCGATCTCGATCGCCCTCTTGAACGCGAGGATGGCGTCGCGCGACCGTCCCAGCCGGTCGAGCGCGTAGCCGAGGTTCGTGTAGGCCTTCGCGCAGTGATCGTCGACCTCGACGGCCTTCCGGAACGCTCGCTCGGCGGCCTCGAACTCGCCCGCCCTGGAGAACGTGACGCCCAGCCTGTAATGCGGTTCCGGGTCGTCCGGTTTGAGTTCGATGGCCCGCAGGTGTTCCTCGATCGCCTCGTCCCTCCGGCCGAGGAGATCGTGGATCCGCCCGAGACTGTAGTGCGCCTCGGCGCTGTCGGGCGCGATCCGGACGGCGCGCTCGAACTCGACGCGCGCCGGCTCGAGGAACCCGAGCCTCCGGTAGCACGTGCCGCAGGCCAGCATGGCGACGTGGTCGGTGGGGCACCGCGCGGAGAGCTGCTGGAGCACGAGCACGGCGTCCTCGTAGCGGCCGGCGTCCATGTAGTCGCCGGCGAGGTCCCAGAGCGCCTGGACCTCGTCGCCGCCCCGGAGCGTCCGGCGGACATCCCGCTCCACGCTCGTTGTGGTGTGTCGTTTCAAAGCCAGCTCACCGCCCCCCGGCCGCCCGAGCCGGCCGTCCGGCGCGCAGACGCCGCACGGACTATGCCTTTCCGCGCTCCTTGAGCACGGTCTCGATCGTCGTCTTGAGCTCCGTGAGGTCGGCCGACTTGACGACGTACGCGTCGGCCATCCACGAAGCGAAGTCCTGCTTGTACGTCGAGTAGGCCGAGTTCAGGATGACGGGAAGGTCGCGCCGCTTCTCCATGATGGTCCGGAGCGCGTCGATGCCGTCCATCCCCTCCAGCCTGATGTCGAGCACGACGAGATCTGGGGGCTCCCGGTCGATCATCTCGAGAGCCTCCTCGGCGCTCTCCGCCGTCGCCACCTCGTACCCGTCGCCCTTGAGCTCCGTCTCGTACAGCCGTCTGATGTTCTTCTCGTCATCGACGACAAGAAGCTTCGTCATGCGTCACCTCCTCTTCCCCCGCCGGTTCCGCCGTTCGGGGGCGGCGCGTCGCCCGCGCCTTCGTTACCGAGCATCTTCCTTCGTTCCACCTCGGGTGAGCTTCTGACGACGGGGATCCTGAGCTCGAACGTCGTGCCCTCCCCGGGCGTGCTCGACACCGAGATCGACCCGCCGTGGTTCTCGATGATCCGTCGCGTCACGGCCAGTCCGAGGCCAGACCCTGTCTTCCGCGTGGTGAAGAAGGGGACGAACAGCTTGTCGACGACCTCCCTGGGGATCCCCTCGCCCGTGTCGCTGATCGACACGACGATCCGCTGACCGTGCTGCTCCGTCCTGACGGTGAGCGTCCCACCGTCCGGCATCGACTGGATGGCGTTCGAGATCACGTTGAGAAACGCCTGCTTCAGCTGATTGGCGTCGCCCATCGTGACGGGCAGGTCGTCCGACAGCTCGCCGACCATGCGGACCTGTGAAGACAGCATCCCGTGAGAGACCAGCTTGCGTACGTCCCGCAGGATCCTGTTGATGTCGACCGGACCCAGGACCGGCTGCAGGTGCCGCTCGAGCGTCAGCTGATCGCGGAGGATCTGTTCGAGCCGCGTGACCTCCTCGAGGATGATCTGCGAGTACTCGCGCCGCGGATCGTCCTCGTCGAGCTTCTCGTGCAGCTGCCGTGCGAACCCTCCGACGGCGATGAGCGGATTCCGGATCTCGTGCGCCACGTTGGCCGCCATCTGGCCGATGCCGGTCAGCTGCTCGACCTCGCGGAGCTGGCGCTGGAGCTGGAGGCGGTCGGTCACGTCCTTGATGTACTGGATCGCCTGGACCGTCCTGCCCTTCTCGTCGTACACGGGGAAGGTGTAGACGTCGACGCCCTTCCGGTGATAGCCGCCCGTGAGCTCGAGCTGGGAGACCAGCGCCGGCTTGCCGGTCGCGAAGGTCTCGTGCGCCGGACAGAGCGGGCAGGCCTCCTCCCCCCGGCAGTAGACCTCGTAGCACGGCTTCCCGACGAGTTCCTTGGGCGACTGCCCCAGGAAGGCCGCCTCGGCCTTGTTGACCGCGACGATCCGGAAATCCCGGTCGACGATGATGAGCCCGTCGGTGATGCCGTCGAAGATCGCCTGCAGCTGGCGCTTGCTCTTCTCGATGTCGCTGCGGCGCTGCTCGCTCCTGCTCCGGACCCCCCTTGAGACGAGCCAGCCGATCAGGCAGCCTATCACGAGGGAGAGAGCGCTCAGGACGATGAGGCGCGACACTCCGAGCGCCAGGATGAGGAGCATGCCGGTCGTCCTCCCCGCTCTCGAGACTCCGGTACGATGGATGCGTCCCCGGCCCCGCACGACGCGCCACAGCGCCGTCAGGGCCCGCGCACACCGCGGTCATGGTAGTGCTCGTATCACACGGTGTCAAGCGGGATTGCCCCGTGCCATGGACGCTTCAGGCGATGTCGGACAGGATTGGCGCGGCGGTGCCGGAGCGGACGAGCAGGCTGTCGGCCTCCCCGTCGGGGGCCGCCCCAGGCGTCAACGACCGGAAAAGCCGTTGACACCGCCATCCCGAAACCCGTTATCTGATGTTGCATCTAATGCCCATCGCCCGAGACGGGGCGGAAGCCAGGAGGCCCGACGGGGCCAACGCGCACAGAGCATGACGGAGGTTCAGATGAGCTGGGACATGACCATACCGCACACCAATGTGACGATGCTCCAGGTTCTGACGGCGGCAATCGTGCTGATCGTCGGCCTGATCGTCGCGCGCATCATCGTGGCCGTCTTCAAACGGTCGCTCAGACGCTCCAACCTGTCCGAGGTGCTCATTGAGTTCCTCGGCCGTTTCTTCGGTGCGCTGCTCTATGTTCTCGTCATACTCGTCGTGCTCAGCACGCTGGGTGTGACCGTCGGCTCCGTGCTCCTCAGCCTCTCCGCGGTCGTCGGCTTGATCCTCGGCTTCGGCATGCAGGACACGGTCAACAACCTGGCGTCCGGCACCTGGATCGCTGCGCTCCGGCCGATCGACATCGGTGAGTACGTCGAGGTCAACGGCATCTCCGGCACCGTCAGCGGAGTCGGCATCATGGCCACAGAGCTCAAGACCCCAGACAACAAGTTCATCACGATCCCGAACGCACAGGTCTGGGGCAGCGCGATCACGAACTACACCCGCATGGACACGCGTCGTGTCGATGTCTCGTTCGGCATCACGTACGGAGACAGCGTCGACAAGGCCTACGAGGTGGCGATGAACCTCATGAAGTCCCACGACCTCGTGCTGGACGACCCGGAGCCGGCCGTGCTCGTCACGGAGCTCGGCGACTCCTCGGTCAACCTGGCGATGCGCGCCTGGGCGAAGACCGAGAACTACTGGCCGGTCAAGATCGCCCTGACGCAGGCCATCTACGAGGCCGTCCCGCAGGCCGGGCTCTCGATGCCGTTCCCGCAGCTCGATGTCCACATGACGAAGGAACAGGGCTAGGGAAGCAGCCGTTCTGTCTCCCGGGCCACGAGCATCCGCGCGGCGCCGGCTCCTTCGGGGGTCGGCGCCGTCCATCAGACAGGGAGGTCCCATCATGAGACGTCTGATCGCATTGAGTCTCTGCATCGTGTTCGTCGCCGCGGCGGGACCGGCCGCGGCCCAGGACGAGGAGGGCTGGAACGTGGCGTCGGACATCAACCTGACGCTGACGCAGAACGCCTACAGCGACAACTGGGACGGCGAGGAAACGGGGTCGATCTCGTGGGCCCTGACCGCGAACGGCCTCGCCGAGCGGAGCTTCGGGGAGTCGATCCTGAACAAGCACACGCTGAAGCTCGAGTTCGGACAGTCGCACCGTCAGGACCCGGAGACGAACGAGTGGAAGCGCCCCGAGACCTCGACCGACGTCATCGACTACGAGACCGTGGTCCAGTTCACACTCGGCTGGTTCGTCGACCCGTTCGTGGCGGGCCGCGTGGAGACGCACTTCCTGGACAACCGTTACGCGAACGAGACGATGTCCCTGAACCCCGTGCTCTTCACCGAGAGCGCCGGCGTCGCCCGCGCCGTCTTCAGGACGGACGAGCGCGAGTGGACGAACCGGATCGGCGCGGCCTTCCGGCAGCATCTCGACCGGAACGTCCCCGGGGACGGCGACGAGCGGGAGACCGAGACCACGACCGACGGCGGGCTCCAGTTCGTGAGCGAGCTCCGCACGCCGATGGCCGAGGACCGCATCACGCTCTCGAGCCGTCTCGAGCTCTACCAGGCGCTCATCAACTCGGAGGAGGACGAGGAGGGCGTCGGAGACGAATGGAAGTCGCTCGACGTGACGCTGGAGAACACGCTCGCCGCCTCCATCACGGACCACATCAAGGTCAACCTCTCCCTCGACCTGCTCTACGACGAGCAGATCGACCCGGACGTTCGCTTCCGGCAGACGCTGGCGCTGGGGCTGACGTTCAAGGTCCTGTAGACACTTTGGCGCACGAATGCCAACGATAGACCGTGAGGCGTCCCTCAGGACGCCTCACGATGTCTTGACACTCCCCTGACATGTCCGTATATTTGCCCATCTGATGCAGAGACCGACACTGACACCAGCGGCCGCCAGGCCCTCGGCGCTTCTGGCGCACTTCAACCGTCTCCCGGAGACGGCGCGGTTCTATTCCGTGCTGTCCGCGCTGGTCGTCGTGCTCTGGGTCGCGTCCGGTCTCACCGTGCATCAGGTCACGGAGGGCGCCCGCCCGATCCTCAACCCCAGATCACCCATCCTGACCGAGCTGTCCCCCTGGGGCCGCGTCCTCGAGGAGGGCGGCGAGAGCTACCTCGACTCGGGCTTCGACATCATCGGCGTCGTCACGCCGCTCCCCGAGGAGACCGCATCGCACGATTACATCGCCTCGCCCGGCGAGGACCTCGAGACCGTGGCGTCGGCGCACGGCATCGACCTCGACCTCCTGGCGAGCGCCAACAACGTGAGCTACGCGCGCACGCCGCGCCGCGAGACCCAGGTGCGCCTGCCGCTCATGTACTCCCGCGAGCGCCACTGGGACCGTTCGCTCGAGTTCCTCTACCCTCTCGCCCGCAGCGGACCCATCGGGGGCAACGGCAAGGCGAACCAGGGACCGCCCAAGATCGCGCGCCACGCCGTGGCCCGCGGCGAGTGCCTCTGGACGATCGCGAGGAAGTACCACGTCCGCATGGAGACGATCGTCGCGATGAACGACCTGCCGAGCGCCAGGTATCTGCGACCGGGGCAGATCCTCGAGATCCCCGACACCGACGGAACCTACATCACGATCAAGAAGAACGACACGGTTGACGGTGTCTGCAAGAAGTACGACATCGAGATCACCGACCTCGTCAACGCGAACCCGGGGGTCGACGTCCACGCTCTGCAGATCGGCGAGCGGCTCTTCGTGCCCGGCACGCAGGCGCTGACCGAGCTCTTCCGTTTCGGCTGGCCCGTCCACGGCAGGATCTCGGGGCGGTACGGCCACCGGATCCACCCGGTCTATCACCGGAGGATGATGCACACGGGGCTCGACATCGCGGCGGGATACGGCTCACCGATCAGAGCGGCGCTGACCGGCAGGGTCGTCTTCGTGGGATGGAAGGGCGGCTACGGAAGGACCGTCATCGTCGAGCATCCGAACGGCTACGAGACGCTCTACGGTCACTGCTCGAAGATCCTCGTCAGCCGGGGCGAGACGGTCAAGCGCGGCGACATCATCGCCCGCGTCGGATCGACAGGCATCTCGACCGGACCGCACGTCCACTTCGAGGTGCGCGAGCACGGGAAGCGCATCAATCCTGAGCGCATGCTCTACTAGCGACGCTTCGGCGACGACCGACACACGCGCCGGCCCGTCTCCCCGGGCCGGTTTTCTTTGTCCGGTCGCGCCGGAGTCGGCCCCGAGCCCGCGCCGCTCCCCTACAGCCCGAGGTCGTCCGAGATCCCCTGCATGGAGGCCAGCGCTATGCCGACGAACTCCTCGAGCGGGATCCCGAGCTCCGTGCAGGAACTGATCTGCTCCCGGTTGGCACCGGCGGCGAAGCGCTTCTCACCGTAGCGCCGCATCACGAAATCGACGTCGACCTCCTTGAGCTTCTTCGTCGGGTGCATGAGGGTGGCGGCGACGATGAGCCCGGTCACGGGGTCGCTGGCGTAGAGCGCACGGTCCATGGCGCAGTCGCACGGGACGCGGCTGTTGTGCGCCTTGACGGCATGGATGATCGCGTCCGAGCAACCGGCCTCCTCGAGGCGGTCGGCCGAGACGAGGCCGTGCCGTTCCGGGTCGTCGGCCGTCTCATCGTAGTCGAGATCGTGCACGAGCCCGGCGAGCGCCCACGTCTCCACATCCTCCTCCAGCCGCTCCGCCAGGCCCCGCATGACGGCCTCGGTTGCCAGCATGTGCTTCATGAGGTTCCTGTTCGAGCAGTGCTGCTTCACAAGCTCCAGCGCTTCCTCGCGCGTCATGCTGCGTCTCCTTCCTCTGATGGAGTCTAACCGGTCTCGAGCAGCCCGTCGGTCCGCTTGAGACGCCTCGCGGCAGCCTGCCGGATGACCGTGCCCTGCTTCGATGCAAGCTCCGGGTCCTCGCCGAGAAATGCGAAGGCGTCCTCGCGGGCCGCGGCCAGAAGCCTCGTGTCCTTCGTCAGGTCGGCCACGGCGAAGCGCGGCAGGCCGTGCTGCCTGACGCCCAGAAACTCGCCCGGGCCACGGAACTCGAGGTCCTTCTCGGCGATCACGAACCCGTCGTTCGTCTCGGCCAGTACCTGGATGCGCTCCCGCGACTCGGGCGAGGCGGCCGGTCCGACCATCAAGACGCAGTAGGACCTGTGCGTCCCGCGGCCCACGCGGCCGCGGAGCTGGTGCAGCTGCGCCAATCCGAAGCGCTCGGCGTGCTCGATGACCATGACGCTCGCGTTCGGAACGTCGACCCCGACCTCGACGACCGTCGTCGAGACGAGGAGGTCGATGTCCCCATCCTCAAAGCGACGCATCGTGCTCTCCTTCTCCTCGGGCGCCATCCGCCCGTGCACGAGGCCGACGTTCGCATCCGGGAAGACCTTCGTTCTCAGGGTCTCGTACATCTCGGTCGCCGCCGCCAGCTCGATCTTCTCGGACTCCTCGACGAGCGGATAGACGATGAAGACCTGCCGGCCCTCGGCCATCTCCTCGGAGAGGAAGCGGTAGACGCGCTCCCTCGCCGACTCGTCCCTGACGGCAGTGACGACGGGCTTTCGGCCCGGCGGCATCTCGTCCAGGACCGACACATCGAGGTCCCCGTACGCCGTCAGGGCCAGTGTCCGGGGAATCGGCGTCGCCGTCATAACGAGCACGTCCGGGGCTCCGCCCTTCTCGCGGAGCCCCGCGCGCTGCACAACACCGAAGCGGTGCTGCTCGTCAACGATAGCGAGCCCGAGCCTTCCGAAGGTCGTCCCCTCCTGGATGAGCGCGTGCGTTCCGACGACGGCCCGCGCCTCCCCCGACCCGATCGCGTCGAGTGCTTCGGATCGTTCCGCGGCCGGCATCCCGCCCCTGAGGAGCACGACCGGCAGGTCGAGCGGCTCGAGCAGGGCCGAGAGGTTCCTTGCGTGCTGCTCCGCCAGGACCTCGGTCGGCGCCATGAGGGCCGCCTGGTAGCCGTTGACGGCCGCCTGGTGCATGGCGGCGGCCGCGACGACGGTCTTCCCGGACCCGACGTCGCCCTGGAGCAACCGGTGCATCGTTCTGGGAGCTTCCATGTCGGCCCGCACCTCGCGGACGACGCGCCGCTGCGCGTTCGTCAGATCGAACGGCAGCGTACCGAGGAACCGCTCGTACGAGGCATCGTCCCAGACGAAGGCGACGTGCGGTCCCTCCTCCGTCCGCGCCATGCGGCGCAGACCCACGAGGATCTGAAAGAGGAAGAACTCCTCAAAGGCGAGGCGTCCTCTCCCCCCGGCCGCGTCATCGAGCGACGAGGGGAAGTGCACGGAGTGCATCGCGTCCACGAGACCGGGCAGCCGCCTGCGCTTCCGGACGTCGGCCGGGAGCGGGTCGACCAGCTCGTCCACGAAGCGGTCGAGGGCCGACTTGATGAGTTTTCGGATCCTGCGCCCCGAGAGGTCTCCGATCTGGGAGTACTCCGGGACGATGCGGCCGGCGTGCACGAGCTCGGTCGACTCTCCCTCCTCGATCTTCTCGAATGAGGGGTTCGTGAACTCGATCCTCCGGGCGTACTTGTCGAAGCGCACCTCGCCCGAGAGCACGACGCGCGTACCCGTCGTCAGGACGTTCTCGAGGTAGGGCTGATTGTACCAGCGGGCGAAGATCGCGCCGGTGTCGTCCTCGAAGAGGGCGACGAAGACCGTGCGCTTGCCGCGCCGTGAGACGCTCGACGAGACGACGCGGGCCACGACGGTCACGCGGTCGCCGAGCTTGAGCTCGTCGATCGCGACGATGCGGGACCAGTCGGTGTAGGCGCGGGGAACGTAGTAGAGGAGGTCCTCGATGGTCTCGACGCCGGCGCGCGCGAAGAGGGCGGCGAACTTCGGCCCGACGCCCTTCAGATAGCGCACCTCCGACCGGAGCGAGGTTCTCTGGGGGATGGCGCCCTCCCTGCCTCACGAAGCGAGTGTCCTCGGGAAGGGGCCACGTCCGGCCCTTCCCTCGCAGGATTCTAGAGGAGGCCCGCCCCGCCGTCAACGCTGCCCAGGGGGCGGGGTTCCGTCCGGGCGGGCAGGGCCCGCCCGGATTCGGCGCCGGAGAACATGCGGCCCGCCCCGACGCACCGGGAATGACGTGCCGCCCTCCGCTCTCCCCGAAAGGACTTGCGGGCCGACACCGGCTGTGGTAGATTTAAGATTCGTGCTTGAATCACGGAGGATACCATGTCGAAGCGATGCGAGATCTGCGGCAAGAGGCCCCGGGTGGGACACAACGTCAGCCACTCGCACAACACCACGAAGCGCAGGTGGCTTCCCAATCTCCAGCGGGTCAAG
>WJMD01000044.1 GCA_014728125.1 Candidatus Effluviviaceae Genus V sp. | reverse complement strand
CCGCCCCCTCTCTCTTTGACGGAACCGGGATTCGTCAGCTGCCGACGACCTCCGCAACCGTCAGCAGCTCCTCGTCGATCTCGCTCTTCTTCTCCCATGTCTCGCGGAGCGGCACGAGCTGGACGCGGCCGCACGAGACACCGGTCATGGCGGAGGAGCCGCCCGCGAGGAGCGTCTCGACCGCCGCGCGACCCAGGCGGCTCGCGAGCTGCCTGTCGAAGGCGGTCGGGGCCCCGCCCCGCTGGATGTGTCCCAGGACGTTGACGCGGTAGCCGACGCCGAGCTGTGACTTGACCCCCTCGGCGACCTCCCGTGCGCCGCCTTCGGTCACGCCTTCCGAGACGACGATGATGAAGCTCGTCTTCCCGCGCTCGCGTCCGTGCTCGAGCGTCCTGCAGAGCCTGTCCAGATCGTACGGGATCTCCGGTATCAGGATCGCCTCGGCTCCCCCGGCCAGGCCGACCGAGAGGCCGAGCGCGCCGCACGCTCTCCCCATCACCTCGATGAAGAACATGCGGTCGTGCGAGGCCGCCGTGTCGCGGATCTTGTCGATCGACTCGAGCGCCGTGTTGGCGGCTGTGTCGAACCCGATCGTGAAGTCGGTTCCGTAGACATCGTTGTCGATCGTCCCCGGTACGCCGATCCCGGGGATGCCGTGTTCCTGCTCGAGCTTGTGGAGCCCCTGGAACGTCCCGTCGCCTCCGATGGCGATGAGAGCGTCGATCCCGTGAGCCCTCATACGCTCGGCTGCCTTCGCGCGGCCCGCCACTTCGTAGAAGTCGGCCGAGCGACTGGTCTTCAGGATCGTCCCACCGAACTGGATGACGTTCGACACCGACCGGGCGTCCATATCGAGAAAGTCGCCCTCGATGAGGCCCGTGTAGCCGCGCATGATGCCGGACACCCTGATCGTGTGCGAGAGCGCGGTCCGAACGACGGCGCGGGTCGCCGCGTTCATGCCCGGCGCGTCCCCGCCGCTTGTCAACACGCCGATGTGACGGATCGTCTCCATGGACGTCTCCACGGTCGAAGGGGGGGTCGCTGTCGATGGGCTACTTCAGGAGGAGCATCCTGACGGTGTGCGTGTAGCCCGGCGCCTCCATTCTACCGAAGTAGACGCCGGTTGCAACGGCATTGCCGTGCCTGTCCCTGCCGGACCAGCGCAGGCTGTGCTCGCCTGCCGGGAGGGGGCCGCTGTGGAGCGTGGCGACGCGCCTGCCTGCGACGTCGTAGACCGACACGTCGACGTCTCCGCCGCCGGCGGGAACCTCGAGGCGGAGCGTCGTGACCGGGTTGAAGGGGTTGGGCCTGTTGGGATGGAGTACGAAGGCCGTCGGCAGCTCGTCGCCAGCCAGGGACGGCCGGTCGTCCGGCGGCGCGTCGAGCCAGGGATTGTACGCGACGTGCCCGATGAAGAGGCGGCCGTACGGGGTCGGCGAGCCCCACCAGTTCCATCGTGCGAACACGGGGGAGTCGACCCCGTTGTAGTTGGCCACGGCCGCCCGCGTGTTGCCGTAGATCGAGTTGTAGCCCGTTTCGGGATACATGTTGCTGCCGAGGATCGCTGTCGAGCCCTGTTCCACGCTGACGCCCATCTCGTTGTCCGTGATCGTTGAGCGGGCGATGCGGGGGGCCCCGACCTTTATGGACCGGACTCCGTGGTCCTCGTTCCCGGAGATCTCGCAGTAGCTTATCTCCGGGGCGGAACCGCTGGCGAGAATGCCGTGCCCTCCGTTGTCCGTGACCATACAGGAGTCGATGACGGCGTTCGACGACCTCGTGCAGACGATGCCGTGCCCCTCGACCACCCCCGTCACGAGCGTCGAGACGAGGCGGACCGTGGTCTGGCGTCTCAACTCGATCCCGCGCCTGGTGCAGCCGGAGACCGTCGAGTTCCTGACGGTACCGGTGCTGCCGTTCGTCAGACGGAGTCCCGAACTGTCGGCGTCCGTGAACACACAGTCCGTCGCCTGGAACGCCGTCTGGGACAGGTCGGCCCCGAATCTCGCGTTCTGTATCTGGACGGAGTTCAGGGCGACGGTCGACTGCTGTCCGCGCATCCCGAAGGTCGCATCGTCGATCCGGCAGTTCGTCAGCGTGACTGTCGAGCCGCCGTAGAACGTCAGGCCGGCCCAGTCTCCCCGCAGGGAGGAGCCGCGCAGGGTGACCGGCTGCTCCGCTGTCCCTTCGGCAACGAGTTCGCCGTGGACCGTGAGCGATGTCGGTCCGCTCAGGAACGTCAGCTCGGTCCCGGCGGCGAGTGTCAGCCGGCCTTCGGCCGACACGGTCAGGTTGTCCGTTATCCAGTAGTCCCCCGAGAGGACGACCGGTCCGGAGATCTCTCCGGAGAATGGCTGTTCGAGGACGCCGGTACGTGTACTCCGCGCGGCAAGCCCCGCCCATTCGACGGCGACCGGATCCTGCCACAGATCGAACGCGAAGATGAGACCCGTCTCGCCTGCGACGCAGAGTTCGGCGACACCGTCTCCATCGAGGTCGTCGGCGAACGGAGTGTGCGCACCTCCGGGGACCGGTATCGGTTCACCTACCACCGTGCCGTCGGTCTCCAGCACGATGACATCGCCGCTGGTGGTCGCGGCCACGATCTCGTCGACCCCGTCGCCGTCCAGGTCGACCACGACACAGGACTCCTGCACCTGTGATCCCAGGTCCACACTCCACACAGGGGCACCGGCGTCGATCAGGTAGAGCTTGCCGGAGACCGTTCCCGCAATGACCTCTCTGGCGCTGTCCCCGTCGAAGTTCCCGACGGACAGCGACACGACGTCGCCGTCGAGCGGGCACGACCAGAGCTCCGTGCCCGAGACGTCGAGAGCCAGGAGGCTCCCGCAGCCTACGAGCAGCTCCAGTACGCCGTTCCGGTCGATGTCGGCCAGCGCGAGCGTGCGGATCTCACCGTCGACGTCGACACCGCCCGGCCAGAGCTCGACGGGAGAACCGGACAACCCCGAGAGCAGATGGACGAACCCCTCCTCGGTACCGCAGGCGATGTCCATGCGGCCGTCCAGGTCGAGGTCGCCCGCGACCGGGGCGGTCGAGATCATGTGTCCGTCGGGGACCGTCCAGGACCAGACCGTGCTCCCGCCCTCGTCGATGGCCGTGACCATCGACTCGCCGCCGAACAGGTTCCAGACCGACAGGATCACGTCGCCGTCGCCGTCACCGTCAGCGTCGGCGATGACCGGCCGCCCGAGCGGCTCGGCCGTGTCGGCCGTCCACATCGGCGTGCCGTCCGCCTCGTAGGCCACCGCACCCATCCGCTTGAGTACGACGGTCTCTGCATCGCCGTCGCCGTCGAGGTCGCCTGCCGCGGTCGCCAGCTCCGGCCCGAGTCGCAGCGGCGGCGTCACCGGATCGGACTCCCAGTCGATCGAGCCGTCGGCCGTGATCGACCTCGTGCGTCCGTCGGCGCCCTGCAGGACGATCGATCGTGAAGCGCCGGTTGTGGCGACGATCGCCGGCGCGGTCGGGTCGGTGCCCAGGTCAACCGGGAAGCCCGCGAGAGACGGGTAGATGAACACCTCGCGGGAGGCGCTGTTGTTCGACTCGTCGAGCTCATCGATGGCGTCGCTGGGATCGACTGTGACCGTGACGGTATGGGTGCCGACCGGCGACTCCGGGAAGGTGAACACCCTGTTCACCTCGGACCAGCCCCGCACGAAGGGGAGGATGATCTCCTCCGAGACCTGGCCGGAGGGGCCGTCCAGCAGTACTCGGAGCACGACCGGAGCGGCGTCGACGGCGGACTGGTTCGTCACCGTAACAGAGACGCTCAGAGCATCCTGATGGGACGGGAACTCGGGCGAGACCACAAGTTCGTGAGGCCTGATGACGAGGTCGGTGCCGGAGCCGGGGAGCGCGTTCCAGGCGAAGACGAGCCCCGGGTCTCCGAAGAGGTTGAAGTGTCGAGCGTACTTCGCCTGTCCGCCGCTCTCGAGATGCAGGAGCTTCGCCGTAGCGAAGAGCTCGCCCAGGTAGACGCAGTGTTCCTCGAAGGCGGCGCGGAAGATGTCCTCCGTCAGGGTCGTGTAGACGCCGCCGTCGGTCGGCCTCGGGGCGGCGAGGCAGGCGATGGCGCCCGAGTTCTCTGCGTTGACGAGAAGCTCCGCAAAGCAATCGTACGACCCGGACGGACCTACCTGGGTGGTGTTGTCGAACCAGCCGGTCATGCAGGCCATCGACAACACGATTGGCAGACGGTCGGAGTTCTCCAGCTGGGCGATATGCGTCGACTTCATCGCCCGATGCCATTCGTGGATCCAGCCGTCGCCGATGAAGGTGGTGAAGAGATGCCCGTCGTTGAGCTCGTCGATGATGTTGGAGGCGCAGGCCGCGTCGTTCGGAAAGTCGTGCCGGTAGATCCTGTCGACCGTCATCGTGTCAGGCAAGATCGACTCGTAGCCGTTGAAGAGCTGGACGTACTGCTCACGCGTCGAGTAGAAGAGACCGCCGATCATCAGGGCACTGTTCCGCCACGCTGCGCCCTGCGGGAGCGGCATGTAGTTCCAGGCCTTGTTGACGACACGCACGACCTCCGTCAGGTTCCCGACGGAGAGGCGGCCGAGCATGACGTCCTCGAAGTCGTCGTCTCCACTGAGGCACGCGTAGTAGTGGTCGGAGGCCTCCTCGTTGCCGCCGTAACCGTAGTACGCGGGGATCATGACGGACTCGTTGTCGTCGGCGACCGCGTCACCGAGGAGGAGGACGAACCCGAGCCGACCGTCACCGAAATGTTCGGCCCCTCCGGCGTCGTAGACCGCCTCGAGGAAGCCCTTGAGCGCCTCCGGCGTGAGCTCATCGAGGACCTCGGTGGACACGATCCCGATGTTCAGGCCGAGTGTCGATGCGTGATGAACGGCGAGAGCGTAGATGGCGGGCGAGTAAGCGAAGTCGCTTGCGGCGACGAAGAGGAAGTCGATGCCCGCGGCTGCGCAGTCCGCGCTCGAGTAGCAGTAGGTCACGTCGGCGTCACGGCTCTCGCCGCGCGACGGGGGACGCCACATCCCGGTCGCGACGGGGTCGTAGCCCGCGACGATGCGGCGGCACGCCTCAGTGAACGGCCCGGCGTCGCGGGCAGCGGGTCCGCGAGCCCCGACGGGCTCGACCGTGATCTCCACACGGCCCCCGGCGGGGGCGGCGGAGCGTTCGAGTGCGATAACGGCGATGGTCTGCTCACGTATGCGGCCGAGATCCCTGACCCGGGCCGCCGAAAGCGGGAGCGAACGGCGCGTCCCGTCCGGCGAGACCCACGTCACCGAGGTGATGCGGGCCTCCCGGCAGTCGGGGAGTGCGGCAAGGCGTACGAACTCGCTGTCGGCAGGAGACCCAGAGACGAAGCGCGGACGCGTACCCGCGATGGGCGTTGCGTCCGCAATCATATCCGGTGCTTCGAGGGTTATCGTACAGACGGCGACCGCGTTGTCTTCCGTTCGCTCAGGCCCGCCGGTTCCGATCTGCTGTTCTGCGGGTCCTGCGGCCGTGCCTGTGAGAACGAGGCACACGAGGAGCGTGATGGTCATCGGCGAGAGGAGGCCGAACCGCATTCCGGCCCGGCCCCCTTCACCGCACCCAATCGATGTGGGCATTCGATGTGTCCGCAGCTGTCTTCTTTCGGCATGTGCGCCGGAGCCGCTTGCTCGCCGCTTCCTCAGGTGCATTGCGGCGCGCTGTCCTCGCTACGGTTGCGCGCCCGGCGCCGCCACACCTACGAAGCGTCTACTGATACAGGGCCTTGATGCTGCCCCACGACGTGGTCTCGACCGGCGACGAGCAGTCGCTGAGGAAGAGGTACATGCCGAAGTTCCACGTCTCGTACGTGCCGTCCTTCACGTAGCTGCCGAAGTAGTTGCCCGTGCCGCACTGGCCGTCGTAGATACCGCTGCCGTCGCGGATGATGATGACGAGGCCCGTCAGGCTCCCGCTGTCGAACTCGCCCTCGTCGAGGATCTGGTTCGAGTTCGTGTCCTCGACCTGGATCTCGACGGAGCAGACGCCGCCCATCGTGCCGATGACGCCGCCGCCGCCCGTCTCATCAACGATCTGAAGCTGGTTCATGGCCGCGAGGCCGTGGTCCGTGTCAAAGTAGCCCTTCCAGAAACCGGGGCTGCCCGGCGTGTAGTTCGGGGCGTAGAACGTGTCCCAGATGTACTGGGCACGGACGACCGGATCGGTCGGCCAGCCTGTGTCGGTGATCGTGATCGTCCAGGAGCCGTCGGTGATGTCGCCGCCCGGATCCATGCCGCCCGTGAAGACCGGCGGAACATCCATGAAGTCACCATTACCGACACCGTTGTACCACGTGTAGCCGCTCGCAATCGAAGCGAACGCGAGCAGCGCCACCATCACAGCAATCGTCAGTGCACGCATCTCTTCTCTCCTTTGCCCAGTCCCTCTCTCGGGACACCTTTCCCCTCTCCACTCTCATCTATCTCGAAACCGTTCGGAACGGTCTAGCGGTAGAGCGCCTTGATCGTACCCCAGCTCGAGTCCTCGACGGGGCTCGGGCAGGGCTCGATCTGGATCTGGCCGAACATCGTGAGCATGTCGTCCTCGGGCGGATAGACGAAGTTGAAATCGCCGCCCGACATCGAACCGTGTCCGCACATGTTCTCGAAGTCGCCCGTGCCGAGCGTCGGGTCCAACAGGATCGTCGCGTTGATGTTGTGGTCGTTGAACTTCTCGGTGTCGGAGAGGATCCCGTCCGAGTAGCCGTCACGCACCTGGACGACGAAGGTGATGTCTCCGCCGAAGCTGCCCGCCAGCGGCGACGAGACGTTCATCGTGAACTGAGGCGTCGAGGGCAGTGTCTGAGCGTCGAAATAGCCCCTCCAGGCCTGAGCGCCGGGCGTCGCGTCGTAGTTGCCCGCAAAGAACGTGTTCCAGATGTAGTCGAACCGCGCATCGGGATCCGACGGGTCGGGCCAGAGCGAGTCGTCGATGGTGAACGACCACGTGCCCGTCATCCCGAACATGAAGTTGAAGTTGTAGACGACCGGGCTCTTCATGAAGCTGCCGAGACCCGTCATCCCGACGTTGTACGTCGTCGCCCCTGCGGGCGCCACGACGAAGAGCGCGACCGCCAGCACGGTAATCGCCAGCGCAAGCTTCTTCATAGCGTCCCTCTCCTTTCCCCGTGGTGCCGAGCAGGATGCAAGCGAAAGCCGCCACCCACCACCGCAGGACGTTGTCAAAACAACCGGCCGCGCCATGCTGCGACCGCCGCGCCGGCCGGACCGACCGTCACGGGCTGTCAATCAATGCCTTCCACGGAAACCCGACGCGGGGTCTCCCGCAATACGCTTTGAGTCTACGACATAACGGCTTGAGTGTCAATCGAAATGTGGACAAACAACTCAGTTTGGGTTGTGTCCGGGGGGCCCCCACGACGGGCCGAGAGACCCGGGGAGTGACTTGGACCTAGAAATCGGCTAAGCTCCTGTAATAAGGCAAGTTCTGGCTCGATTCGGGAGATGGTGCGTGGCGAGACCGTGCGGGGATGCCCCGGCGAAGCGCGGGATGAGGGGGCCGGCGGGCGTGGCCGCGGCCGTCTTCCTGCTCGCGTGGGTCGCGAGGTTCATCTACGTGCTGCATCTCCGGTCGAGCCCGCTCGCGGACGTGCCGATGCTCGATGAGCTCTATCATGTGGAGTGGGCTCGGACGCTTGCGGCCGGAAACTGGATCGGGAGCTCCGTCTTCTTCCGGGCCCCGCTCTATCCCTATCTTCTCGGACTCGTCTTCAGGCTCTTCGACGGTAGTCTGCACGCCGCGCGCATCGTACAGATCACGTACGGGAGCCTGACGCCCGTCGTCGTCTATTTCATCGCTCGACGGCTGAGGCGGAATGCGTGGGCGCTCGGCGCCGGCGTCGTGGCCGCGCTCTACCCGTTCTTCTTCTACTTCGACAACGAGCTGCTGATCGTCTCGCTCATCGTTCTCCTCGATGTGCTCGCCATCCTCCTCCTGCTCCGCGCGGATGAACATCCGACCTGGGGACGGTGGGCGGTGGCCGGACTCGTCCTTGGACTCTCTGCCATCGCGAGACCGAACATCCTCGTGTTCGCGCCGTTCGTTCTGCTCTGGACATGGTGGAGTGAGAGACGCCGGGTTCGCGACGGAACGGCGCCGGACTGCGAGGGCTCGCTGACGTCTCCGCTCGTCTGCTCTCCTCCGTGGCGCGCGGCCGTCGTCCGGTTCGCGGTCCTCGCGGGCGTCGTCCTCGCCGTTGTCTCCCCGGTGACGATCAGGAACTACGTGCTCGAGGACGACCTCGTTCTGATCGCATCACAGGGCGGCGTCAACTTCTACATCGGGAACAACCCCCGCTCGGACGGCATCGCGGCCGTCCTCCCGGAGCTGGGAGAGGCGTGGGAGTACGAGGACGCGGTCCGGCTGGCGGAGCGGGACGTCGGACGTGAACTCAAGCCAAGCGAGGCCTCGGCCTGGTGGTACGCGCGGGGGCGCGAGTTCCTGCGGGAGCGACCGGGACAGGCGGCCCGGCTGTATCTCAAGAAGCTGGTGCTCTTCTGGGACAGGTTCGAACTCGCGAACAACAAGGACATCTACTATTTCGGAGCGCATTCCCCGCTTTTCCGATCGCTCTCGTGGCTCAGCTTCGGCCTCGTCGCCCCGTTCGGGATCCTGGGCATGGCCGCGCTCTTCCGCCGCCGGACGGCGGCGCTCCTCGGCCTCTTCGTCCTGTCCTACATGGGCGGCGTGCTCCTCTTCTTCGTGAACGCCCGGTACCGATTGCCGATCGTCCCCGCGCTCATCGTGCTGGCCGTCGCGGGCGCCGCGTGGCTCGTCGAACGCATCAGAGAAGGCGACCTGCGCCGCGTCGTCCCCGCCCTCCTCGCTCTGGCGGCGCTGTTCGTCGTCGTCAACGTGGACTTCTACGGGACGCACGTCGGCGACAGAGCGCAGACGCACAACACCATCGGACTCGCCCACGCCGAGAGGGGTCGGTACGCCGAGGCGGTCGAGGCCTACCGTCGCTCCCTCGAGCTATCGCCGGGGTATGCCGGGGCGATGAACAATATGGGATTGGCGCTCGAGGAAATGGGGAGAGAGGTGGAGGCCGCTCAAGCCTACCGGAGTGCGGCCGCGACCGACACGACGCTCGCGACCGCACCGAACAATCTCGGCGTTCTGCTCTGGCGGCGCGGCGAGCTCGAGGCGGCAATCCGTGCCTTCGAGGAGGCGATCGCGAGGGATCCGGCGCTTCCGGAGGCGAGGGTCAACCTGGGCTCGGTTCTCCTCGGGACCGGGAGGCTCCAGGCGGCGAGGAGTCAGCTCGAGTCGGCCGTCGGGCTCAATCCGTCGTTCGCGGAGGCCTGGAATCTGCTGGGAGTCGTCAACGAGCAACTCGATCGTCCTGCTCCAGCGATCGAGTCCTACGCGAGGGCCGTGTCGCTCGCGCCCGGCTTCACGGAGGCCAGGAACAACCTCGGGATCGTCCTCGCCAGAACCGGGCAGTACCGGGAGGCTCTGAGGGAGCTCGAGATCGGGCTCAGGTACGACCCGGGCGACGAGAGGCTCCTGGCGAACATCGAGCTCGTGCGTCGCCTCATGCGCGGCGAGCGGTAGCCCGCGCCCCGCCCGTCAATCCTCACTCTTCTCCAGAGCGGCTCCGGCCTTCGCGACGACCAGCGGATGGGTGTCTCCGGCCGCGAGCTCCTCGAGCCGTCTCCGCGCGGCACGCGTCATCGCTCCCGATGCGCCGACCGCCTCGGCCGCGTGAGCCCTGACCGTCCAGCTCTCATCATCGAGATACGGCGCGATCTCGCGAAGGGCATCCCGTCCCCCGATGCGTCCGAGGGATCGGACGGCGAGTAGACGCGTGCGTCCGGCCCCCTCCGCCGCGAGCCGGGAGAGTTGCGGCACGAGCTCATCGCCGAGCCGCCCGAGCGCGTCCGACGCGGCGAACCGGACCCCGTAGAACTCGTCGTCGAGCGCCTCGAGGAGAGCGTCCTCGGCGTGGCGCCGCACGACATCCGGCCCGTCGCGGGCGATGCGGTCGAGCCCCGCCGCGGCGGCCTTCCGGACCGAGTCGTCGTCGTCCTGAAGGAGCCCGACAAGGGCGTCCGCCGCCCGAGGTCCGCCCAGATGTCCGAGAGCGTCGGCCACCGACGAGCGCATCTTCCACTGGCCGTGGCCGCTCTGGTCGATGAGCGGTCGGACGGCCGCCTCGTCACCGATGCGGGCGAGTACGTAGGCGGCGAGTCGGGCGCCGCGGGTCGTGTCGTCGCGGAGCGCCTCCTCCTCGAGCGCCTCGATGAGGGCCGGAACGGCGTCCTCGCCGATCCGGACGAAGAGGTTCTCCAGCGCGATTCTCTCGCGGGGCTGGTCCGTGTCGAGCTGCGTCACGAGATAGGGTATGGACTCCTCTTGCCGGCGGACGAGCAGCCTGCGTGCCGGCTCGAGCAACCCCCGGTACTGAAGCTCGGCCGAGGACGCCCGAATGAAGAGCTCCTCGGGCGTCATCGACCTGAGCGACAGCGTGTCGGGCTCGGCTTCCCCGGCGGCGCCGACACCGGGGAGCGCCAGAGCGAGGACGAACGCGAACACCGGGATGATGGCTGGTCTCATCGGTCGTCCTCCTCTCCCCGGGCGTCGACCCCGACGCCGTGGAAGCTCCGGGTCCACCATGTTCCGTCTGCTCCGTGACCGGAGTAGACGTCGTCGCCGCCGGCGTCGATGAAGAGACCGACGCTCCCGTACTCGCGTCTCCGGTTGCCGTAGCCGTGCGTGTTGTCCGGGTTCCTCACCGAGTAGACATCGTCGCCGCTATCGTCGAGTAGGACGCCGATGCCGTTGGCGTTGCCGGCCGCCTGCGACAGGTCGTGGCAGGTGTAGTTGTCGTCGCCGGCCAGGTCGTGAAGGATGCCCACGGCGAGGTCGTGACCGCACCCCTGCGAGACGCCCTTCGAGACGTAGTTATCGTCCCCCTCCACGTCGACGAGGGCGGCGACCGTGATGTGGGTGGCCGCGCCCTGGGCGTACTGGTAAGACACGTACTGATCGTTGCCCGCGTAGTCGACCAGCCCGCCGACGGCGAACCAGTAGCTCGACCCCTGACCGAAGATATCCGACGAGTAGACGTCGTTCCCGGCCCCGTCGACCATAATGCCGATCCCTCCGGACGCGTCCGGGCGCCAGCCGAAACCGAATCCCTGCGAGAGGCTCAGGTAGTGGTCGAAGTACCGGATCTCGTCGGTGTACTTGAGACCGGCGACGTACAGGTCGTTCCCTTCGCGGTCGAGGAGAAGACCGGAGCCCATTACGAACCCGAACGCCTGCGAGAAGAGGGCGGACTCGTAGACGTCGTTTCCGGCGTCGTCCCGGAGGATCCCGATGCCGAACGCCCCCGCGCCCTGGACGCACGTGTCGCCGACGTAGCGGTCGTTCCCGTCGAGGTCGTGCAGGACACCGACCCCGAAAAGACCCGAGCCGATCGAGAAGCTCCGCGCCGTGTAGCTGTCGTCGCCCGCGAGATCGACCAGAACCGAGACGCCCAGGAAACCGGCACCCAGCGCGTGGTCGCCCCCTTCATAGACGTCGTCCCCCGCGACGTCGATGATGACCTGCGCCGTCTGTGTGCCGTCGCCATCGAGTTCGTAAACGTCGTCGCCACCGAGGTCGATGACGACGGCGCACGGTCGCTCATAGGTCGTCGGTCCGGGACCGCCGATAACGATGGTCCCGCTCTCCGTGTCCATGACGCGGACGACGTCGCCGTGCGCCGGCGCGTCGTCGGGGAGCGCGCGTGGAGTGTTCGGACGCTCCGCCGCGTCGACGGCCTGAGGAACCGCGGCGTCGGCCGCCGCGGCCAGGAGCCGGCCGGCGTCGACGAGTTCCTCGTAGTCCACCCTGCCGGCGATGTCGAGCAGCCGGTCGCCCAGCTCCTCGTCGCGCGCCTCCTCTTCCTCACGGACGTCGATCGGCTTGTCGGGGTCGAACTCCTCCTCCTCGAGCAGGACCGGAGCGTGGTCGCGCAGGAAGGCGCGCTCCTCATCCGTCAGGGCCGACAGCGCCCCACGGACCATGGCATCGACCTCGGCCAGTGCCGGAAGGAGGACGTCGACCGTCGAGGGTCCGAGGCTCTTCGGCTCCATCTGGTCGCGTACGGGGGGCGGACAGCCGGACTCCGCGAGCGGAAGGTCGAGGTCGTGGGCGCAGGATGACACCAGGCCCTCGAGCGTCATCGCGGCCAGCGCCGCGTCCGCCGCGGCGACGACGAACGGCTCGGTGGCGAGCGGATGCGTGAGCAGAGAGTCGACGACGGTCAGGCGGAACGAGTCGGGATGTTCAGCGTAGTCCGTGCGGAATGAAAGGTCGCTCTCGTCGAGCGCAATGGCCGCGAGCGCATCGTCCACGAGGGACGACGCACCGCCGGCGCCGCCCGAGACCGCGCCCGCCGCGAAGAGCACGAACGCGAGCGTGAGCGTCATCAGTACGCGCTGCACGATGCCTCCATGGATAGGGCCAAGTGGCCGCCTTCGCGGGGCGAGGAGCTTCGCCGGAACCTACCCCGACCGCGCCTCGACACGCCACTCTATCCACTCCGACCGGCTTCGTCAAACCGCGTTTCGTGCGGTGAATGGGGCTCGGTCTTCGGCACGGTCGTTGCATTTGGTTGGGGGCGGCGGCCGAGGCCCCGGTGCATCGAGATCCTGTGGACCGGTCCTCCGCGTGCCGCAGACGGCCGTGATGAGGGTGGTGATCGCGGTCGCCGGCCCTGCGTCCTTGGAGCCTGCTCCGGGAGTGACGATGACGCGCATATTCTCTGACGACAGCACGCGGCGAAACAGCCGGCACGAAGGCGTGAGCAGTGACGAGCGCGCCCAGTGGTTCTCCTCCGATGAGCCCTTCCGGGCGATCGTCGAGAACGTGGGGGAGGGCGTCGGCATCGTTGACGAGCATGAGGAGTTCGTGTTCGTCAACGACGCCGGGGCGGAGATCCTCGGAGTCCCCGCGGACGAGCTCGTCGGGATGACGTTGCGCGACTTCGTGTCCGAGGAGGACTGGGCGCGCGTGACCTCCGAAAGCGAGCTGCGGCGTTCGGGCGAGCGGAGCGTCTACGAACTGACCTTTCATCGTCCCGACGGGAAGCGCAGGGAGGTCATCGTCACGGCGTCGCCCAGCTACGACGTGGAGGGGCGGTACAGAGGGACATACGGAGTCTTCCGTGACATCAGTCAGCGGAAGGCCATGGAGGAGCTCGTCAACAGACGCTCCCGCGACCTCGCCGAGCGCGTCAAGGAGCTCCAGTGCCTCTACTCCGTGATGGAGCAGCTCCATACGCACAAGCGCAACCCAGTGGAGATCGCGCGGTCGGTCGTCGATCTCGTTCCGTCCGGGTGGACGTATCCCGAGTTCGCCTGCGCGAGGATCCAGCTGGATGACGACGTGTTCACGTCGAAGGGGTTCGAACCCTCGAAATGGCGCATGTCGGCCGACCTCACGATCCACGGTGAGAAGAGCGGCGCCGTCGAGGTCCACTACAAGGAGAGACCGGACGGGGCCGAGCCGTTCCAGAGAGAGGAGCGCTACCTCCTCGACGCCATCGCCGAGCAGCTGTCGCGCGCCGTCGAACACGCGTCGGCCGAGCGGGCCCTCATGAAGAGCAGGGAGACGGCGCAGACCCTGATCGACAACTTCCCCGGAGGGGCCGTGCTGCTCGACGGGGATCTCCGCGTCGTCGCAGCCAACATGCCGGCGGCGAACATGACAAAGCGGGAGCCGTCCGCGCTGGTCGGATCGCACGTGCGCGAGCTCTTCCGCAGAGAGCTGGCCGAGAAGCGGATCAAGGACCTTCGGCGCGTGGCCGACACGGGCGAGCAGGTCGAGCAGGAGGAGAGACAGGGAGACCGCGTGTACAGTACCCGGATCTTCCCCGTCTTCGGCCGCAGCGGGTCGGTCGATCGCCTGGCGGTGTTCACGCGTGACGTGACCGAGGAGAAGCGCCGGGAGAGGGTCGTCAGACGGAGCGAGGCGAAGTACCGGTCGATGTTCGAGCTGTCTCCCGAGGCGATCGTCCTCCTGAACAAGAAGGGCAACGTGCTAGACGTCAACGGGCGGATCGAGGACTGGCTCGGTTATCCAAGAGACGAGATCGTCGGCAGGAACATCCTCTTCCTCCCGTTCGTTCCGAAGGAGACGAAGGGCCGTCTCATGAAGCGCTTCCTCGAGAGGATGGCCGGGAGATCGATCCAGCCGTACGATGTCACCTTCGTAACGAAGAACGGCAGCGAGCGCGTCGGGAGGATCCACGGGGCCGTCCTGACCGACGACGAGGGCAACGCGACCCAGGACCTCGTCATGATCTCCGACATCACCGAACAGAAGCACGCCGAGCTGGCCGCGGTCGAGGCGGGACGCAAGCTCGAGGAGCTCCACGGCGTCGTCAAGCGACTCGCCGCCTGCCAGGAGCTCGACGAGGTCTACCCGCTCATCACCGAGGCGGCGCGCAGCATCCTGAGCATCGACGCCTGCGGCTTCTTCGTCGAGCGGGACGGCTATCTCTCACTCGCGGCGACGTGCTGTCGGGGTCGCGAGGGCAGTCCGGAGCCGGTCAGGATCGAGGATGCCGGGCACCTGGGAGAGGCATACGTGACCGGCAGTATGCAGCTCTT
>WJMD01000043.1 GCA_014728125.1 Candidatus Effluviviaceae Genus V sp. | reverse complement strand
TTGCTCTCGTAGTCGTAGAAGCCGCTCTCCGGCGCGATCTCGACGACCGGAAGGGCCTCGTCTCCGAGGACCGCCACGGTCATCTCCCTTCCCTCGACGTAAGGCTCGACCAGGACGCGGTCCGAGAACGACCCGGCCAGGGCGACCGCGGAGAGGTAATCGTCCGGGTCCCGTACGATGGTCAGCCCGACGGTGGAGCCCTGGTCGTTCGGCTTCACAACGACCGGGCAGCCGCCCAGATCCGCAAGTGCGCGCCTCGCGCGGTCGGCTCCCGGCTCGTCGGGCTTGAACGGGCCGTCCTGCGAGGACACGACCCGCCAGTCGGGGGTCGCGACCCCCGCGTCCCTGAAGAGCAGCTTCGACACATGCTTGTCCATGGCGAGAGCGCTCGCCCGGACCCCGCTCCCGGTGTAGCGCTTGCCAGCGAGTTCCAGAAGTCCCTGAATGGTGCCGTCCTCACCCGTCCCACCGTGCAGCGCCACGAAGACGACGTCTGCCTCGCGGACGGCGGAGCCCGCGACCGCGAGCAGTGCGGCGCCTTCTTCACGGAGCGACTCCGGAGGGGTCGTGCTCACCGACGGGCCGTCGCCCGACGGCTCGACAGCCTCTCCGCCCTTCGCCGTGTCGACAAGCAGCACACGGTGACCCCGCCCTGTCAGGGCCGCCCCGACGGCATGGGCGGTGACGAGCGAGACGTCCCGCTCCGTCGATGTGCCTCCCATCAGCACGGCGATCCTCATCCGGCTTCCCTCCGGGCCGTTCGCACGGCCTTCTTCAGTCTCTCTCCGATGCGTTCGGGCCCCAGAAGCCGGGCCACCTCGACGAGCGACGGACCGTGCGTCCTCCCCGTCAGCGCGGCGCGGACCGGCATGTAGAGACCGGCGCCCTTCAGACCCAGCTCCTTCCCCACGGCCTTGAGGGTGTCCTTGAACGTCCGCTCGTCCTCACCCCCCGGTTCCTCGAGGGCGGCGGCCAGAGTCTCGAGCAGCTCGGACGCACCTTCGGCCGCCAGCGCCTCGAGCGCCTCGTCCTCGACGTCGTACGAGCCGTCGAAGAAGCAGGCCGCCTCCACGGCGATGTCCGGGAGACGCGTCGCGTTCTCCCGCACCAGATCGACGATCGCCGGGACCCTCTCGTCGTCGGACGGGAGACCGGCTGCCTCGAGGAACGGCAGAATGAGCTCCACGATGCGCTCGAGGGGCTCCTCCCTGATGTGGTGGCCGTTGACCCAGTCGAGCTTGTCACCGTCGAACGCGGCCGCGCTCGAGGAGATCCTGTCCAGGGTGAACCGCTCGACCAGCTCGTCCCGCGAGAGGAGCTCCTGAGCATCGGGCGAGGACCAGCCGAGAAGCGCCAGGTAGTTGACGAGCGCCTCGGGAAGGTAGCCCGCCTCCCGGAACTCGGCGACCGACGTCGCGCCCTCCCGCTTCGAGAGCTTGCTGCGGTCCCGTCCGACGACGAGCGGAACGTGCGCGAACCGCGGAGGCTCCGCGTCCAGCGCCTCGGCGACGAGAAGCTGCCGCATCGTGTTGGACAGATGGTCGTCCGCGCGGATGACATGCGTGATGTCCATGGCCTGGTCGTCGACGACGACGGCGAAGTTGTAGGTCGGACGGCCGTCGCTCCTCAGGATAATGAAGTCGCCCAGCATCGGGGCCCGGAACACGACCTCGCCGCGGACGACGTCCTCGAACCGTATGTCGTGCTCCGGCCCGAAGAGACGGATCGTCGGCTCACGTCCCGCGGCCTCGCGGGCTCTCCGCTCCTCCTCGCTCAGGTGGCGGCACGTCCCGTCGTAGTGCGGGTGCCGCCCCTCCTCGAGCGCCTCCTGCCGCTTCTCCTCGAGCTCGTCGTCCGTGCAGTAGCAGCGGAACGCCTTCCCCTCCTCGACGAGCCGCTCCGCGCGCTCGCGGTAGATGTCGGTGCGTTCCGATTGCCGGTAGGGCCCGCGGGACCCGCCGACGTCCGGGCCCTCGTCCCAGAGGAGCCCCAGCCAGCGGAGGTCCTCGAGCACGGCGCTCTCCGACTCGGCCGTCGACCGGGCGATGTCGGTATCCTCGATCCTCAGGACGAACGAGCCGCCCTCATGCTTCGCGAACAGCCAGTTCATGAGGGCCGTCCTCGCCCCTCCGACATGGAGGTGGCCGGTCGGGCTGGGTGCGAATCGCACGCGTACGGAGGAACTCACCTCGAGGACTCCTTCCTGAATCGACACGGGACCGTTGCTCGATCGATGTCAGCTCATCTCGGCCGTCGGCTCACTCCCTCCGGTCGTGTCACCCATGGTCTCAGGCGCCGGGCGGCTCAGCTCCTCGGGCGTGAACCGGTACGGTTCCCCGGTCGTCGTGATGCCGGCCTGCGTCCAGCCGAACGCGACCTCGACCGCTGAGAGGTCCGGGTACCCCTCGTAGTTGTCACGCACGAACTCGGCGGCCTGCCGCGCCACCGCGGCCTGCTCGTCCTTCCTGTCGGCCGCCCAGTCGTCGAAACTGACTTTGAGGATGTTCTCGGCAGAGAAACTGACGGTGATGTCCTCGGTCCCGAACTCCTCGACGAGCGCCCGCTGGAGCTCGACGGCCTCCCTGACCTCTCCGCAGCCGAAGAGGGAAAGCAACAGCAGCGCGACGGCCATGAAGCACCCGATCCTCCTCACACAGCCTCCCTTGCATGTCCGGAACGATCAGCTCCCCGGGTGATCGACAATCCTTTCGAGGAGCCAGGCGATGTTCTCTCCGAGCGTCTTCATCGTCCGGACGCCCTCGTCGTCCCCGGTGACCTCGCCCTTCTCGCGGCCGATGCCGAGGTTCCAGTAGCTCGATCCGGGAATGATCATCTGGTTGATCGTGAAGAAGTGGTTGATCGAGTCGAACGCGTGGATGCTCCCCGCGCGGCGCACCGCGACGACGGCGGCGCCGAGCTTGCGCTTCAGGAGGCCCCCGTTCGCGCCGGAGACGAGCGTACCACGGTCGATGATCGCCTTGACCTCGGGCGTCAGGTCGGCGACGTAGGTCGGCGTTCCCAGGATGACCGCGTCGGCCGCCGTCATCTTCTCGAAGATCTCATTGAACGCGTCGTCTGTCACGGCGCAGCGGCCGTTCTTCTGAGAGAAGCAGCGGTAGCACGCGATACAGCCGGCCACCTTCCTTCCGGCGAGCTGTACGAGCTCCGTCTCGACCCCGTGGCTTTCGAGTTCGTCGGTCACCATCCGAATGAGCGTCGTTGTGTTGCCGTTCGTCCTCGGACTTCCGCTGACGGCAAGTGCTTTCACGTGTCCTCCCTGTCGTTTCCCGGCCGGAGCGTGGCCACGGCGGTGGCCGACATCGCCTCGCCCGCGCCCTCGGGGCCTGTTCCCTCCGTCGTCGTCGCCTTGACCGACACGGATCCGGGTGCGACGCCGAGGTGAACGGCGAGCCGCTCTCTCATCTCGTTGACGTGGGGAGCCAGACGCGGAGCCTCCGCGACGATCGTGACGTCGACGGCGCCCGGCTCGTAACCCGACTCCCGGACGATTCCGATCACGCGATCGAGGAGGTCGAGACTCGAAGCTCCGCGCCACCGGTCGTCGTCCGGCGGGAAGTGCACGCCGATGTCGCCCGCCGCCGCCGCGCCGAGCAGGGCGTCCATGACCGCGTGCGTCGCCACGTCGGCGTCCGAGTGCCCGTCGAGGCCCTTGTCGAACGGCACGGTCACGCCGCACAGCACGAGTTCCCGACCGGGCGTCAGCCGGTGCCGGTCGCAGCCGAAACCGACGCGCGTCGCCGGGCCGACGCCCAACCGGGCGGCGTCCCTCAGGCGGGCCAGCTCGAGATCGAGCCCCGTCGTCACCTTCGTGTTGCCGGGATCGCCCTCGACGACCGCGACGTCTTCGCCGGCGAGTTCGAGCACCTGCGCGTCGTCGGTGACGTCCTCGTCGGCGGCCTCGTACGCCGTCCTGAGCACCTCCGCCCTGAAACCCTGCGGCGTCTGGGTAGCGCGCAGCACACCCCGGTCGAGCGTCGCGAGCACCCGCTCTCCCTCGACACGCTTGATCGTGTCGGCAACCGGCACCGCCGGCACGGCCGCGCCGCAGGCCTGCGCCGCCCCCAGAACGCGCTCGACGACGTCTCCCGGGACGAACGGTCGCGCCGCGTCGTGGACGAGAACGACCTCGACATCATCCGAGAGCGCGGCGAGGCCCTTCCTGACGGAATCCTGCCGGCGCTTGCCCCCGGGAACGACCAGGAAGCTCGTCCCGTCCGCCTCGTGGTCTCCGGGGAGGCCTGAACACGTCAGGAGTTCCCCGGCCTCGACGACGCGGTCCGGCGGCGCCACGACGACGACCTCGTGTGTGAAGGGCACGACGGCGCGTAGCGCGACGATGAACATCGGCTCCCGTGCGAGCATGCGGAACTGCTTCGGAGTCCCTCCGCCGACCCGCGTCGAGGAACCTGCAGCAACGAGCACCAGTCCGACCCGCATCACCGATTAGACCTCCGTCCTGACCGGCGCCCCGGACGCGCCGCGGTTCGTCCGCTCGGAACCGACGGCCGCGTCAAGCGCCTGTCGGACCGTCGAGACCTCAACGATGTCGACACCGGAGGGACGCTCGTCGCGGGGGAGCGCTCCCTTCGGGACGATGACGCGCTCGTACCCCAGCCGGGCGGCCTCCTGCACGCGCTTCCCGGCGTGCGTGACCCGGCGCACCTCTCCGCCGAGCCCGAGTTCCCCGAACACGACCGTGCGCTCGGAGACGGGCCGGTCCCGGTAACTCGATGCGACTGCGACGGCTATCCCGAGATCGGCGGCCGGCTCGTCCACGCGGACGCCTCCTGCAACGCTCACGAAGACGTCTCGATTGCCCAGGCTCAGCCCGCCCTTCCGCTCCAGAACGGCGAGAAGGAGAGGCAATCTGCGCCGGTCGACGCCGGTGCTTGAACGCTGCGGCACGGCGTAGTTCGTCACCCCCGTCAGAGCCTGCACCTCGACCAGAATGGCCCGGGTTCCCTCGACGCAAGGGACGACCGCGGTCCCCGCACCCGCGTTCCGCTCCTCGGACAGGAAGAGGCCGGACGGGTCGGTCACCTCGGTCAGTCCGGAGGCCGTCATCTCGAAGACCCCGATCTCGTCGGTCGAGCCGAAACGGTTCTTGACCGCCCGCACAATACGGTACGGCAGGTGTTTGTCCCCCTCGAAGTAGAGAACTGTGTCGACCATGTGCTCGAGAATCCGAGGGCCGGCGATCGACCCCTGTTTGGTCACGTGGCCGATGAGGAAGACGGGGACGCCGGCCTCTTTGGCCAGCCTGACGAAGGCCGACGATGCCTCGCGGACCTGCGAGACGCTGCCGGGCGAACCGTTGGAATCGGGATGGTAGACCGTCTGGACCGAGTCGACGATGACGGCTCCCGGCTCAAGGGCGGCGGCCTCGTCGAGCACGGCGGTCACGTCGGTCTCGGTCAGCACGAGAATGCGCTCCGAGTCGATGCCGAGCCGCCGCGCCCTCAACCGGAGCTGCGACCGTGACTCCTCCCCGCTCACGTAGAGCACCGACTCGCCGCTCCGTGCCAGCGCGGCGCTCACCTGCAGCAGCAGCGTCGACTTGCCGATCCCGGGATCGCCGCCGACGAGCACGACGCCGCCGGGGACGATGCCGCCCCCGAGCGCACGGTCCAGCTCGCCGATGCCGGTGACGAGCCGCTCCCCCTCCTCCGCCTGGATGGTCCCGAGCGGGACCGGTCGGCGACGCTCGGAGGGAGGCCGCCCTCCCCTGCGGGAGGGCGCCGTTCTCTGTTCGACGAACGTGTTCCACTCGCCGCAGCCTGGACACTTCCCGAGCCACTTGGCCGACTCGTGTCCGCACGATGAGCAGAAGAAGACGGTCCGCTTCTTCGCCACGGCGTCCCTTTCTGTGTCAGGGGTCCCGCGCGACCGGTGTACCGGACCGAACCGCTCCGGCAGCGCGCCGTGAGAGGGCCTGCCCCGCCTGGCCGGTCCGGGGCTGCTAGAACAGCGAGAACTTCACGAAGCTCTTCGGGTTCCGCTTGATCTCCTCGACGAGGAGGCGGACCTCCCGCACGGCGGCCAGGAACTCATCGTGCGCTGCCTCGTCGGTCACCAGCCGCCCGAGCGTCCCCTCGCCGCGCTCGACACGGGAGATGATCGAGTCGAGCGAGGTCGACACGGTCTGAAGCTCCCGCGACACCTGCACCAGACCGGCCGAGGCGACCTCGAGCGAGTCGATCGTCGATGCGGCCGGGTCGCGCTTCTCGTCGATGAACTCACGAAGGTCGGCCGACGCGATTCTGAGGTCCTCGACGGCGAGCTTCAGACTTCCCGTGGCTTCGTTGGCGTTCTCGAGCGACTCTCGGACGAGCGCTCGTCCCTCCTCGTCCGACAGAAGCTCATCGGCCGCGGCGAGCACCGAGCGGATCTCGGTGAGAGCCTCTCCCATCTCGCTGACGACATCGCCGAGGCCCTTGTCGTAGATGCCCTCGGCCGTAGCACCGGGCTCGAGCACCTCGTCGCTCTGCCCGGGTCGCACCTGGACGACCTTGCTGCCGATGAGACCGTAGCTTGCCACGCTGATACGCGAGTCCACGGGTATCCGGATGTGCGGTTCGATCTCGACGTCGACGGCGACACGGCCGTCCGGGAGAAGCTCGAGGTTGAGCACCTCACCGGCATCCAGACCTGCGACGGTCACCTTGTCGCCCTGGCCCAGGCCCGCCACCTCGGGGAAGACGAAGCTCAGGTTGTACTGCTCGTCGTTGAACTTGAAACCGGCGAGCCACAGCATCCCCACCACGAGAATGACGCCGGCGATGGTGAGCGTCACGCCAACCCTGAACTCGTTCTCGTGTTCCTTCATCTCCGCTACATCCCTTCGATCCCGGCACAGGGCCGGAAGAGTCGTGACCGGGCCGCCCCGCTAGGCGAACGCGCCTCCGTCGCAGCTCGGCCCGTCGGTCCAGCTTCTCGATCGCTCCGGGTGTCCTCTGGCGATGAAGTTCCTCACCGCCGGGTTATCGGTCGTCGTCAGCTCGTCGGTCGTGCCCGAGAACGCGATCGCCCCCTCGGTCATGAGGGCGACGCGGTCGCCCGTGAAGCAGGCGCTGTGAAGATCGTGCGTGACGACGATCGACGTCGCGTTGACCTTCTTCTGGATCGACCTGATGAGCTCGTTGATCTGCTCCGCCATGACCGGGTCGAGACCTGTCGTCGGCTCGTCGTAGAGGATAACGTCCGGGTCGAGCGCGACGGCCCTCGCGAGCGCGACACGCTTCTTCATACCGCCCGATATCTCCGAAGGATACAGAGTCGAGATGCCCTCGAGCCCGACGAGTCCGAGCTTCTCCTCCACGATCCTCGAGAGTTCGGGATCTCTCATCCCTCGATGTTCCCTGAGCGGAAGCCCGACGTTCTCGCCGACCGTCATCGAATCAAAGAGCGCCGCGCCCTGAAAGACCATGCCGAAGCCTGTTCTGATCTTCGAGAGCTCCCGATGGTCCATCTCCGTGATGTCCTGTCCCTCGAAGAATATCGTGCCGCTGTCGGGCTTCATGAGCCCGATGATGTGTTTGAGGAGCACGCTCTTGCCGCAGCCGGAGGGCCCCAGCACGACGAGCGTCTGCCCGTCGTCGACGCTGAGACTCACGCCCTTCAGGACCTCGTGGTCGCCGAACGACTTTCTCAGATCCCTGACCTCGATGACCGGCTGCGTCGCCACGCTGACAAACTCCTAGTCGAAGATGATCTGGAACAGCAGGATGGCCAGGACGTAGTTCCCGATGAGAACGAGCACGCAGCTCGCGGCGACCGCCTTCGTCGCCGAGAGCCCGACGCCCACGGCCCCGCCGACCGTTCTGAATCCCGCGGCCGTGCCCATGAGCGCTATGAGACCGCCGAAGACGAACGCCTTGATCAGGCCGCCGAAGACGTCGTGGGCGAAGAAGAGCAGCTTCATCCCGTCGACGAACGTCTTGGGCGAGATCTCGAGCGAGGCGTAGCTGACGAAGAAGCCTCCGCTGATGGCCAGAACGTCGGCGAAGACGGTCAGGACCGGCAGCATGATGAGTGCGGCCACGAGTCTCGGCATCGCCAGATAGCGCACCGGGTCGATGGCCATGGCGTCCATGGCGTCGATCTGTTCGGTGACGCGCATCGTTCCGAGTTCGGCCGCGATCGAAGCGCTGACGCGACCCCCGACGACGAGCGACGTGAGGACGGGGCCGAGTTCGATGACGACAGACTTGTATATGGCCGTCGCGATGTAGATCTGCGGGACGAATTCCATCAGCTGATACGCCGCCTGAACGGCAGCGACCGCCCCGGTGAAGACCGACGTCATCACGACGAGAGGGAGCGACTCCACGCCGATGCGGCGCATCTGCTCGAGGATGAGGCGAACCGAACGAGGAATCATCCTCATCGCGAGGATGGAACGCCACAGAAGGACGCCCGAGTATCCCACCTCGCTGACGAGGTCGATGACGGCCCGTCCGAACGAAACGAAGATCCCACCGTCGCGCGTCGCCGGCGCGAAGGTCTCTGCGACGTCAGAGTTCCTCAATGCCTTCCTCGACCCTCATCGTGAGATTGTCGAAACGCGTGCACTCAGACGAGAACTGGAGGTTGACCGTGCCGGTCGGGCCGTTCCTCTGCTTGCCGACGATCACCTCGGCCAGCCCGACGTTCTCGGGCGTCGCCTCGTACTGCTCGGCCCGGTAGATGAACATCACGACGTCGGCGTCCTGCTCGATCGCTCCGGACTCGCGGAGGTCCGACAGTATCGGCCGGTGGTCGCCGCCCCTCGTCTCGACCGCCCGAGACAGCTGCGAGAGTGCGAGCACCGGGACCTCGAGCTCCTTGGCGAGCGCCTTGAGAGACCGCGAGATCTCCGAGATCTCCTGCTGCCTGCTCTCGACCCGTCCGACTCCCTTCATCAGCTGGAGGTAGTCCACGATGATGAGACCGACGTCGACCTCGGCCTTCAGGCGTCGTGCCTTCGAACGCATCTCAAGGACGCTCATGGCCGGCGTGTCGTCGATGTAGATCTGCGACTCGGAGAGAAGTCCGGCCGCCGTGGTCAGCCGGGACCAGTGACGGTCTGCGAGATAGCCGGTGCGCAGCTTGTGCGCGTCGACCCGCGCCTCGCTGCAGAGCATGCGCTGCACCAGCTGCTCCTGCCCCATCTCGAGGCTGAAGATGGCCGACGGGGTGTTCTCCTTGATGGCGGCGTTCGCCGCGATGTTCAGCGCGAACGCCGTCTTGCCCATCGACGGCCTGCCGGCGATGATCACGAGGTCGGACCTCTGGAACCCCGACGTCATCTTGTCGAGATCGACGAAGCCCGACGGCACGCCGGTGACGTGCTGCTTCTTGTCGTAGAGCTCCTGGATGACCTCGAAGCTGTGCTTGAGGATCTCGCGCATCGGCGAGAAGTCGCGCCGCACGCGCGATTGTGCGATCTCGAAGATCATGTGCTCGGCGCGGTCGAGGATGTCGGACGCCTCACCCGAGGCGTCGTAGGCCTCCTGGATGACCTCGGTGGCGACGCCGATGAGCCTGCGGAGGACGGCCTTCTCGAGAACGATCTTCGCATGGTATCGGATGTTGGCCGCCGTCGCGACGCTTCCGAGGATCTCGGACAGATAGGCCGCCCCGCCGACATCGTCGAGTTCCTTGGTGCGCTTGAGTTCCTGTGTCAGCGTCACGAGATCGACCGCCTCGTCGCGCGAAAAGAGGTCGATCATCGAGCGGAAGATCTTGCGGTGCGCCTCGCGATGGAACGAGCTCGCATCGAGGAGCTCGGACGCGACGCCGATGGCCGACTGGTCGAGCAGCATGGCTCCCAGCACGGCGAGCTCGGCCTCGTTGGCCTGGGGCGGAAGTCTGTCGACCGTCGCGGCCGTTGCGGCGCGCATCGTCTTCTCCGCGGTGCTCATGGTCGTTCTCCCGGTTATCCCCTCAGTCGGCGCAGCCGTGCTCGCTGTGCGAGCAGGTCTCGTCGGACGTCACCTCGTGGAGCTCCCCACGGCCGAGCGCATCGACGTTCTCCTTCGCCGTCGCGCCGGACGCCCGATAGACACGCACGCCGGCCTCACCCAGCTTCGCGACGGCCCTGGGGCCGATGCCCCCGACGATCATCGCGTCCAGCGTTCCGACCTGCAGATTGTCGAGCGGCCTGCAGCCGCCGTGCTCATGCTCACCCTCGGTGCCCTCGACCAGCGTCGACGTGCCCGAGTCAGTGTCGTGGATCAGATACGCCGGAGCCGCTCCGAAGTGCGCGCAGACCCTGGCGGAGAGGTCCTTCCCTCCCTCGATCGGAATGCAGACCTTCACGCTGTCCCCCCATCTACGTTGTCAGTCGTTCGCGCAACCTGAGCGCCTGAAGCAGAACGCGCTCACGAACACCCAGATGAGACCGGCGGCCGTCAGACCGAAGGCGGCGAAGACCTCCTGGGGCCCGGCGCCGCCCGCGGCGACCGTCATCCAGGGGACGACGGACGCCATCAGGAACGCCGAGGCGGCCAGCGCGGCGAGCCAGCCTCCGACCCTGGTCCCGATCTTCATCCTCAGTAGTCCTCCCCGCGGAACAGCAGAGGTCTGCCTTCGCTGCGGCGTTCGTAGCCGACGACCCTGCCGACGATCAACTTGAGGTCACCCAGATCGTGCACCTGCGCGACGCGGCAGTCGATCGTCGCGAGACATCGGTCGAGCAGAGGGGCACCGGTCTCGCCCGCGTGCCACTGCACGCCGGCCAGCTTGTCGGTCTCACGGCTCGACAACGCCCCGAAGCGTCGCGCGAGCTCGAGCTGGTCGCTCGCCAGGATGCTCATTCCGAACGCACCGGAGTCGAGAATGAACTCGCGCGTCGCGCTCTGAGACCCTATGGAGAGTACCACATGGTCCGTGCCTGCCTGCGACGCCCACGCCACGGCGAGTCCCCGCATCGCTTCGCCCTGCCGGGCGCAGACGATCGAGACGCCGTGCACGAGCATGTCGTACGGGAAGGACACGGTACCTCCGTCTCACCGGCGACGCGCGGAAGCCGCGCCGCGGACTAGGTCAGCGCCGAGCCCAGGAAGTACGGCCACACGAGCAGCGCGAAGACCGCCTTCCCGAACGAGAGCTCGACGAACCCGATCGTGAAGAGCCACCCGATGATCCAGACCGGTCCCATGATGCCGGCCACCTCGAGCTTACCGCGAACCTCGCTGGCCATGCCGTGCCTCCTCAGGTCGCCGCCTGTATGGACTTCGCGCGACGCTTCCGCGCGCGGGGCCGGTGCCCCGCCGCGCCGTCAGTCGCGGTCCGCCGTGCAGATTTCCGAGTAGCAGAGACCTCTCGCCACGCGTTCGTCCTGCTCCTCGAGCCACGCCTCGACCCCGAGTTCCCTCAGCCGTTCGTGCTCGGCCTTCAGGGTCGGGAACTGCGAGAGCATCTCACCGATGCGTGTGCAAGGGTAGTCGTCACAGAAGACGCAGATCTCGATGTCGCGCTCCCGGGCGCAGCGTGAGATCTCGCACCCGAGCGCTTCGCCCATCTCCCGACAGCCCCGACAGACGCCGTCGGCCTCGACGAGTCCCGCCAGATAGCTCCAGAACTCCTCGAAGCCGGGTCGGTCGGCGGCGCCGTGCTCGTGTCCCGCGGCGACCAGCGCGTCCAGAAGCGCGGACGCTCTGGCGGGAATGCGCGATCTCGAGTCGCACAGATCGCAGTAGAGCCCGCAATAGGAGATCAGTTCCCTTCGCCCCACATGTCCTCCGGTGTGTCGGTCAGTCCCTCTCGTACTCACGCTTGATGAGGAGAAAGTCCTGCCAGATGGGCCGCTTGTACTTCGGGTCCCTGAGCGCGGCGGCCGGATGGTACGTCGGGATCACACGGATGTCCCCTGAGCGGTAGATCTTCCCCCTCAGACTGCCCATCGAACCCCGCATTCCCAGAAGCGTCTGCGTGGCCGGCAGGCCGAGCGTGCAGATGATTCGGGGTTTGATGAACTCATACTGCCTGGCCAGGTACGGCAGGCACGACTCGATCTCATTCGAGAGCGGCGTCCTGTTCCCCGGCGGCCGGCACTTGATGATGTTCGCGATGTAGACGTCGTCCCGCTCGATGGCGGCGCTCTCGAGGATCTTGTCGAGCAGCTTGCCGGCCCGTCCGACGAACGGCACGCCCGACAGGTCCTCGTCCTTGCCCGGCGCTTCCCCGACGAACATCAACCTGGCGTTCGTGTTCCCCGTTCCGAAGACAACGTTGTTCCGTCCTCTCGCGAGTTCGCACCGCTCGCACGCGCCGGCGAGGGCCGCGACCTCATCGAGCGACGATGCGGCGTCCAGACCCGACGTTTCCGAGAACATATCGGGCGCCGCCCCGGCGGCCGCCAGGACGATCTGGGCCTCGACGATCTCGGGATCGGGAATCGCATCGGCGGCGGCCTCGGCGTCGAGCGCCCTCGCGCGGCGTCTGCGGGCCTCGTCGGGCGACGCGGCCCCGGTCGGCTGATCCGCCCCGGCGGGCCTGCTCTCTGAAGCCTCCCCGGGCGACTCCGTCTCACTCTTCGTCCTTGTCGGGGCTGCCACCCGTTCGACGCGACGCGACACGGCGCAGGACGGGCCCTCCCTGACGACGCTCACGGCCTCCTCGGAGAGACAGAGCTCCGTCTCGCCCGTCTCCTTCAGTCCGCGGAAGAACGCGGCCGCCAGCTCTCTCGGATCGCGGTCACTCATCGCGCCCCCAGCCCAGCTCATCGATCGCTCTCCGGAGGATGACAGCGGCCAGGTCGCTCTTCGACATCGTGCCGGTCTTCTCGATCGCTCCGGTTCGACCGATCAGCGTAGCGACGTTGGTCTCGGTGCCGAACCCCGCCCCTTCGACGAGCGGGTTGTTCACAACGATGAGGTCCAGGTTCTTCTCCTCGAGCTTCGCTCGGCCGTACTCCTCTTCGTTCTCCGTCTCGAGGGCGAACCCGACGAGCCCCTGACCGGACCTCTTCCTCGAACCGGCCTCGGCCAGGATGTCCTCGGTCGCCTCGAACTCGATCGTCACGCTCTCCGCGCCCTTCTTGATCTTCCTCTCCGAGACGTCGACCGGCCGGTAGTCGGACGGCGCGGCGGCCATGACGAGCAGGTCGATCGAGTCGAGACGTTCCATGACGGCCTCGTACATTTCGCGCGTCGTCCGCACCGGGACGAACGCGACGCCCTCCGGCGGAACGAGCGAGGTCCTGCCCGAGACCAGCACCACCTCGGCCCCGTGACGGAGCGCACGCTCAGCGACGGCGAAGCCCATCGAGCCCGTCGACGCGTTGCCCACGTGCCGCACCGGGTCGATCGGCTCCTCCGTCGGCCCCGCCGTGACGAGCACACGGCGGCCTGCGAGGTCCTGCGGCGGAAGCAGAAGGCGCTTCGCCAGCTCGATGATCACGGACGTCTCGGCGAGCCTCCCCCGTCCCGACGCGCCGCTGGCGAGCCGCCCAGACTCCGACTCCACGATGTGAACCCCGCGCGAACGGAGGATCGAGACGTTCTCCTCGACGGCATCGGAGTCCAGCATGTTGACGTTCATCGCGGGCGCGACGATCACGGGACACGTCATCGCCAGGAGCTCCGTGGAGAGGAAGTCGTCCGCGATGCCGCCGGCCATCTTGCCGATGATGTTCGCCGACGCGGGGGCCACGATGACGAGATCGGCGGCCTCGGCCAGGTGGATGTGTGTCAGATGGTCGTCGCCTTCGAGGGCATCCTCGGCTGGCGTCGTGCCGGCACGCCGCTCGGGCCACATGTCGGTGATGACCTCATTGCCGGACAGCGTCTCGAACGTCAGCGGCTGGACGAAGCGCGTCGCGTTCGCGGTCATCGCCACGACAACGTTCGCCCCCAGCGCGGAGAGGCCCGTCACGACGGACGGCGCCTTGAACGCCGCGATGCTCCCGGTCACGCCCAGGACGACGGTCCGACCGGAGAGCGGTCCGCGAGGTCGACTACTCATCGCCCTTCTCGTCCTCTTCCTCTTCGCGGAACTCATACTCGACCTCTCCGTCGGTTATGAGCTCGAGGGCGAGCGAGGTGATCTTCTCGTCGGGGTCCGGCCTGTCCTCCGGATCCATGTTGTGCAGGCGACGCGCGACCTTCGCCGCGAGGATCGCTCCAAGATACTCGTTCTCGGCGTACTTCAGGAGGTCTTCCTTCTTGAGCTGCTTCACGTTCTCCTCCTCGTGGGGAGCGCCGCGAGGCGCGTCCCGGTGTCCGCTCAGTCCGCCCCGTCCGGACGGGCGCGTCGTTCTGCGATCTTCTCGAGCACCGTCTCGACCGTCTCGTCGAGGTCGTTGTTCGTCACCTGTTCATCGTACTTCGAGCTCCACTCGAGCTCGCCGATCGCGTTCGCGAGACGCTGCGCGATGACCTCCTCGTCGTCGGTCGCCCTTCCGCGAAGCCTCTCCTCGAGCTCCTCCCTCGACGGGGGTTCGATGAAGATCAGAAGCGCCTCGGGGAAGAGCCGCTTGATCGACATACCGCCCTGGACGTCCAGGTCCATGATGACGTCCGCCCCCAGATCGAGGCCCTCGCTGATAACTGAGGCCCGCGTCCCGTAGCGGTACCCGTGCACCTCCGCCCACTCCGCCAGTGCGCCGTCCTCCACGAGTTCGTCGAAGACCTGGTCGTCGACGAACTCGTAGTGGTCGCCGGACGTCTCTCCCCGTCTCGGGGGACGGGTCGTCACCGAGACCGAGTACGTGACCTGGGGGTCGCTCTCGAGGACCTGCTGTACGATCGTCGTCTTGCCGACCCCTGAGGGACCCGACACGACGATCGGGAACCCCCGGCGGTCGGGCGTGCCCTCGACCACAGGTCACTCCCCTTCCGTTCAGGACTCCGCGGCCTCGTCACGGCCCTCGAGGCGCTGCGTGATGGTCTCGACGCCGACGGCCGAGAGGATGACATGATCGGAGTCGGTGACGATGACCGCGCGGGTTCTTCGTCCCTGCGTCGCGTCGACGAGCCTCCCCGAGGCCTTCGCGCTGTCCTTCATCCGCTTGACCGGAGCCGACCCCGGGGTGACGACCGCCACGACCCGCTCGGCCGCCACGACATTGCCGAAACCGATGTTGAGGAGCCCGGCGCCCCCGCCGGGCCTCTCGACCTTCCTACTCGACATTCTGCACCTGCTCCCGGAGCTTCTCGATCTCCTCCTTGAGCGAGAGGGCCGATCCCGCGACATCGACGTCCGAGGTCTTCGAGCCGATCGTGTTGGCCTCGCGATGCATCTCCTGCACCAGGAAGTTGAGGCGCTTCCCGACCGGCGCGTCCTCCTCGAGGCACCGTCGCGCGTGCTCGACGTGAGCGTTCAGACGCACGACCTCTTCCGTGTAATCCGATCTCTCGGCGGCCTGGGCCAGCTCCTGCGCGAGCCGCGTCTCGTCCACGGGCGGCGTCTCGCCCATGAGCTCGGTGATGCGCTCCCTCAGCCGGTTCTTGAGAGCCTGAGCGGCGTCGGGAGCCGCGGCCGTCATCACGGAGACGTGCTTCTCGATCAGGTCGAGCCGTCCCGCGAGCTCCTCGCCGAGCCTTCTGCCCTCTTCCTCACGCATGGCGATCATGCTCTCGAGCGACTCGCTGATCCCGGGCTCCAGAGCGTCCCAGACCTCGTCGGCCGCGGGCGTCGTCTCTCCCTGCTCGAAGACCTGCTGGAACCTGGCCAGGAGGTCGATCGAGACCTCGCCGGGAAGCGAGAGCTCATCGGCGACCGAGCGCAGCTCCGTCACGAGCCTGGCCGCCACCTCGCGGTTCACTGTCGGCCCCTCGGCGGGCCCCGTTCCGCTCCATTCGACGTAGACGGAGACGCGCCCGCGCTCGATCCTCGCTTCGAGAAGCGACCGGATGCGGTCCTCGACCTGCGTGATGATGCGGGGGCCTCTGATCTGGACATCGAGGAAACGCTGGTTGACCGAGCGCATCTCGACGCGGACCCTGCTGCCGTCGGTCGCCCGCTCGGAACAACCATACCCCGTCATGCTCCTGAGCACGACGCCTCCTTGAGCTTCGAAACCGTTTCGGGAGTGAGTCTTGACGATACTACCCGGGGACCCTCTCAGTCAACGACATGTGGGGTCTTCGGGCGCTTATCGGAGCTTGGCCCCCCCACGTTGACCGGCGCTGCCGCCCCCCGTATACTGCCCACGGACGACGTGACACGTCCGACATGCGGACGGGCAGCGCGAACGCGGGGTGCACCGATGAACCGAGCCGGTCTCGACAACCTGATGAGCGAACTCGCCCCGCGTCTCACGGGACGGCGCGTGACGCGCATCAAGGCGCCGGCCGACGGGACGACCGTCCTCGAGCTGGCGGGTTCTCCGGGCGGGTCGCTGGTCGTCTTCACGGACCAGGCGCTGCCGCTCCTCTTCCTCGAGCAGGATGATGCGGTCCCCGGGGAAGGCGACGCGCCGCCGCACCTGCGCTCCCTGAAAGGCGGGGAGATCGTGTCCGCCGGGCTCGGGCCGGGCGGCCCGTCGGCCGCGTTCGTGCTGAGGCGCCGCGACCCCGTCGGCATCGAGACCGACGTGGGGCTCGTTGTCGACCTCGGCAGACGGCCGTCGCTCTCGCTCGATCCGTCGGGCCGGGTCGAACCGGAAGAGCCCCATGCCGACGACCCGACCGGTGCCTCGGTCTCGTGGTGGAGGGACGAGGCCGGCCGCCTCCATGTCCGCATCGGACGGTCTCCTCACGAGAAGGCGGCGGAGAAGAGGACGTTCGACACGTGGAACGAGGCCGCGCGGTTCGCCTACCGGGAACACGCCGCCACCATCCTCGACGATAGACGCCGCAAGACGGTGCTCCGGGCGCTCAGGCGCCGTCTCAAGAGGAAGCGCCGCGCCGTGGAGCGGGTGCGCCGAGGGCTCTCCCGCGCGGAGCGGACGGACGAGTTCCGCCATAAGGGTCAGCTCCTCCTCGCCCGCAAGGGCGACTTCCGGAGGGGCGAGAGGCTCCAGAAGCTCGTCGACTACGACGGCGACTCGGTGGTCGAGATCGAGGTCGACCCGAGAAGGAGTGCCGTCGACAACGCGGAGAGCTACTTCCGTCGCGCGAGGAAGGCCGAACGCGTCGCCCAGCGTTCACCGGCCCGTCTCCGCGAGCTCGAACGCGAGATCGAGGCCATTGAGAAGCAGATCGAGGCGACGGAGGAAGCGACGGGAAGGACACTCCGGAAGCTCGAGGACCGTCACGCGGCCCGACCGGCGAAGGGGAACCGAGCGGGGGGAGACGAGGAACGGATCCGGTTCCGGAGCTACGTCGTCACTGGGGGCTGGGAGGTGCTCGTTGGGAAATCGAACAGGGATAACGACCTCCTGACCCAGCGCGTCGCCGCTCCCTCCGACCTCTGGTTCCACGCCAGACAGGCTCCCGGCTCGCACGTCGTGCTTCGAAGAGCGGGCCGCAAGGACGAGCCGGACAGGCGCGCGATCCTCGAGACGGCGGCGATCGCCGCGTACCACAGCAAGGCCGGGAAGTCGTCGAAGGTCGCCGTGCTCTACACGGAGAAGCGCCACGTCCGGAAGCCGAAGGGCGCCAAGCCGGGCCTGGTGTCGGTCAGCCGCGAGGAGGTCGTCCTCGTCCGTCCGCAGCTGCCCGAGCCGACCGGCGGCCCCGACGGCTAGCAGACGTCACCGGCATCCACGCGCCGCCCCGCGAGCCTGTCGGCCTCCGCGGTCGCGGCGTTGAGCGTACGATCGAGGTCGGTCGTCTCGAACCCCTCCCCCGGACGGATCGGCTCACCGACGACGATGACCCCCCTGGAGAACGGCACGGGAAGTAGGTAGCGGCACCACGTCTCGCGGATGAAAAGGGCCCTGGAGCTCGATGCCGCGACGGGGACGATCGGCCACCCGAGCGTTCTGGACAGATGGAGTATCCCCGCCTTCGATCGGTGGACCGGCCCCTTCGGACCGTCGACGGCCAGGGTTCCGGGACCGCGTTTCCTGAGCGTCCGGACAAGCCGGACGAGGGCCTCGGCGGGCCGGCGCTTGCTCGAACCGCGCACGAACCGGTATCCGAAGCGTCCCATCACGCGACGCTGGATCTCGCCCGCCCAGCTCTTCTCGACGAGCGTTACCACACCTCTCCCACGGAACCCCCAGATCAGCAGAAACTGCCGCCCGTGCCAGAAGGCGTAGAGAACGCGCTCGGGGTCCTCCCGTCCGTAGGCGGGGGCGATGCTCCACGAGAGCCTCACCGAGCGCGCGAGCCCCGCCATCACGCACCAGGCGACGAAGCCCAGGACGTTCAGGAACGGGTCCGAGCGGGTGATCCTGCGGCGTATGAGTTTCAGGGACGACAGAGGAACCTCCGGAGCGAAGCGGGAACGGCACGGGGCGGGCAGTGGAGCGCCCGCGGGCGGCGTCAGCCTCTCCTGACCACACCGTAGTGCTCGTAGAACCGCCTGACCCTCGGGTCGATGAGCAGCGGGAAGAAGGCCTGGTGCCCGAGGTCCGGATAGTTGTTGCCCTCGAGCACGGCGAAGCCGTCCTCGGTGATGACGATGTCCCAGCCGACGTAAGGGATGTAGGCCATCTCGCGACAGAGGTCAAGGAGCCGGGCGGTGACGCGGTCCCAGTGCGGCAGTCGCAGGCCCGCCAGCCCGGCGCCGGTGTCCGGATGGTTCTCGAACATTCTGTCCTCGCCGCGCGCGTGGCCCGAGTGACCCCGCACGAGCACGCCGCGGTCGACGTCGACCAGCACGGCGATCCCTCCCCGCGAGCAGTTGTCGGTCGGCACGGACGAGGGCCGTCCGAAGCGATGCCCGGCGAAAGGGATAAAGGGGTCGCGCGTTACCGGGTCCCACATGGTGAGGACCCGTATGGAGTTGGTCGAATGCGGGAACACGGTGTCGGCGTACGCATGCTGACGGATGAACTGCGACACGACGCCGTCGCGCACGTTTCGGAGCATCGCGCGCGCCTCGTCCCGCGTCCGCACGACGTGGTCGACGGCCACGCGGCCGTGTTCTTGCGTGACGGCCATCACCCGCACGCCGCTCCCTCCGCTCCACGGTTTGACCACGAACCAGTGGCCGCCCTCGACCGCGTCGAGCAGATCGTCGACCGAGCGAATCCGGAGCTCCGT
>WJMD01000042.1 GCA_014728125.1 Candidatus Effluviviaceae Genus V sp. | reverse complement strand
GCGCTCACAGGTGCGGACTCGATGCCGAGGTCCGCACGTTCGAGGGGACCCCCGAGTACCTCATCTCCAACCCTGGGCTCTTCCTCGCGGGCGTGCTCTACGAGCGCGCGGTCAACGTCGCGTCTCTGCTGCGCCCCTTCCGGTGCGTGCTGCTGGCGCGGCTGACGCGTGTCTGACCCGTCCGACGCCGCAGGTCGACCTCTGTTGCCCCGCCGCGCGATTCTTGCTATAATGTAGAAACAGAACCCTCACGGAAGGAGCCTGTCGCATGCGCCCCCGATTCCTCGCCCTGTTCCTGACTCTGACAGTGTCGGTCGCTCTGGCCGCCCCGCTTCCGGCGGCGACCGGCGACGTGCTCGAGACGGAGCGCAAGGGCGCACCAACGGCCGACCGCTTCTGGGTCTTCTTCGAGGACAAGGGCATCTCCTCCGGAGAGCGGGCCGCAGCGCTCGCCGAGGCCCGCGCGGTCCTCACGGAGCGCGCGCTCACCCGACGGGCCCGCGTCGGAATGGAGCTCAACGAGAACGACCTTCCTGTGGCGGAGGCGTACGTCGACGCCGTCGCGGGCACCGGCGTCGAGATCGTCACACGGAGCCGCTGGCTCAACGCCGTCTCCGTCCGCGCCGACGACACAGCGCTCGCCGCGCTCGCCGCATTTCCGTTCGTCCGCGAGGTCCGGCCGGTCGCACGCGGCACAAAGGAGCTCCCCGAGATCACACCCGCGCAGCCGGCGACAGATATGCCGGCGCCGCGCGGGAGGGAGCTCGACTACGGCTCGTCGCAGAGCCAGCTCGAGCAGATCCAGGTCCCCCTTCTTCACGACGACGGCTTCGACGGCGGCGGCGTTCTCATTGCGATGCTCGACACGGGATTCGATACCGACCATGAAGCGTTCCGCCACCTCGACATCGTCGGGGAGCGCGACTTCATCAACGACGACACCGAGACGGCGAACGAACTCGGTGATCCCTCGGGGCAGGACAGCCACGGAACCGCGACGCTGTCGTGCGTCGGAGCCATGAAGGACGGCGTCATCTACGGAGGCTCCTACAATGCGAGCTTCCTTCTGGCGAAGACCGAGATCGTCGACCAGGAGATCCAGGTCGAGGAGGATTACTGGGTCGAGGCCGTCGAGTGGGCCGACAGCCTGGGCGCCGACGTCGTCTCGAGCTCGCTGGGGTATCTCTACTGGTACACGTACGAGGACATGGACGGCGGGACGGCCGTCACGACCGTCGCGGCCGATATGGCGGCCGCGAGGGGTTTGCTCTGCGTCAACTCGATGGGCAACGAGGGCAACGATCCCTGGCTCTACATGATCGCCCCGGCTGACGGCGACAGCGTGCTCTCGGTCGGCGCGGTCGACTCGTCCGGCGTCCGCACAGCGTTCAGCTCCGTCGGACCGACCTACGACGGCCGCATCAAGCCGGACGTCATGGCGCTCGGGCTCTACGCGTTCGTGGCGACGACGGCCGACACCGCAAGCTACGGAAGCTCCAGCGGCACGTCGTTCTCGTGTCCGCTGACCGCCGGCGCCGTGGGGCTACTGCTGCAGGGACATCCCGACTGGACCCCGTGCGAGACGATCACGGCGCTCCGTTCGACCGGCACGATGTCGAGCTCTCCCGACACGCTGATGGGGTGGGGCATCGTGCAGGCACATGACGCCATGTACTCCGCGCCGCTTGACGTTCCCGAGGAATCCGGGAGCGAGCGGCTGATCGTGTTGTCGCGGCCGAACCCCTCCTCGGGCGCCACGACGCTCTCCTTCACGACCGAGCGGGCGGGGCGCGTCCGCGTCTCGGTCCACGATGTCGCCGGACGGCGTGTGAACGTCCTGGCCGATCGTCTGATGCCGGCCGGACCCGTCTCGCTCACGTGGGACGGGACCGGGAGCGACGGACGGCGCGCGGCGAGCGGGATCTACTTCCTGCGCGTCGAAGCCCCCGAACGAACTGGAACCTCGAGAATCGCGCTCCTCAGGTGAGCGAACATCACCTGAGGGTGCATACGGGAGAGGCGGTGCATGAGCGCCGCCTCTCTTCTCTTCTGTCCCGGCGGGATTCCCGCTTGCCTATTGACACAAGGCGCGAGGACTTACAGAATCCGGGCGAGGCCGTCTTTGAGTTCCGTCCGGCGTGCGACAGCCTGACGGTCTCGAGCACAACCGCGCGCAGCACCGCCTGCACGCGGCGTTGGTGCTTGCCGAACTGATCCTGATGGGATCGATCCGGAGGACCGATGATGACCTGCCGGAAGCGCACCCCGCGTGTCCTGGCCGTCGCGGTCGCCGTACTCAGTCTCACCCTGCCCGCGACAGCGCAGACACCGAGTGAAGCCGAGCTGGACGTACTGAGGAACCTGCCGAAGGTGGAGCGCGAGCGTCTCCTTCGGGAGTACGGCGTCGTTCCCGAGTCGGACGCGGCGCCGGACCGCGATGTCAGCACGCCCGATGTCATGTCGGCACGCGACCAGGAGACCAGTGACCTGGAGCGTCGCCTCTCCGCGGACGACGCGTCGGTCGTTCCCGATACGCTCGGCTCGCCGCTCGCGGAGACGCCTGAGGGAGAGAGCATCCGGAGCGCCTTCGAGGATCTCGTGTCGGCGGCGGAGCCGTTGACCGTCGACCGCGACCTACGGCAGTTCGGATACGAGCTCTTCGCCGGGGCGCCGACGACCTTCGCCCCCGCCACCGACATCCCCGTGAGCCCCGACTACATCATCGGCCCCGGAGACGAGGTCGTCGTCCAGCTCTACGGCAAGACGAACAGGACAGCCACGCTGACGGTCGACCGCGACGGCGTCATCGCCTTTCCCGAGCTTGGTCCCATCACCGTGGCCGGCCTCACGTTCCGCGAGATGAAAGAGACGATCGCCCGGGACGTCGAGCGCCGGATGATCGGCGTCGAGGTCAGTGTCTCCATGGGACGACTGCGCTCGATTAGGATCTTCGTCCTCGGCGAGGTCTTTCAGCCGGGGAGTTTCACTGTCAGCGGACTCTCAACGCTGACGAATGCACTCTTCGCGAGCGGCGGCGTCCGGAAGATCGGAAGCCTGAGGAACGTCCAGCTCAGGCGCGACGGAGAGCTCGTTTCGTCGCTCGACCTCTACGACCTCCTGCTCGAGGGCGACACGTCCGGAGACGTTCGGCTGATGCCTGGCGACGTCATCTTCGTTCCGCCGGTCGGCCCGCTCGTCGGCGTCGCCGGAGAGGTCCTGCGGCCCGCGATCTACGAGATCGACGAGGGGACGACCGTGCGCGAGCTCCTCGAGCTTGCCGGCGGGCTCACGCCGACGGCTCACGACGATCTGCTCCAGCTCGAGCGGGTCGAGACGGCGGGTCGGACGACCTACGATCTGTCGCTGGCGGCGACCGACCTCCGGACCGTTCAGGACGGCGATCTCGTGAAGGTCTATCCCGTGCGCGATCGCGAGGAGCACGTCGTGTTCCTGACGGGCAATGTCGTTCGTCCGGGCAAACGGCAGCACTTTGAAGGGATGCGGGTGCTCGACCTCATCCCCGAGACGGGGGGCCTGCTTCCTGAGACGTACTTCAAGTACGCGCTCATCGAGCGAGAGAACGAGCTCAACAGCGAGCCCGAGTACGTCGGGTTCGATCTTGGCGCGGCGCTGATCGAGAGCGACCCGCAGGCGAACCTCGAACTCGAACCCCGCGACCGCGTCTACGTGTTTCATCGCGCGAGCTTCCGCGACGTCCCGCGTGTGAGCGTGCGCGGCGAGGTCCGCTCACCGGGGACCTACACCCACAGGAAGGACATGCG
>WJMD01000041.1 GCA_014728125.1 Candidatus Effluviviaceae Genus V sp. | reverse complement strand
TCGTAGAGGATGTAGGTCGGGTCGCTCTGACCGTCGAGCTCGACGACGTACGTTCCAGGCATGAATGAGAAGTAGAACTCACGTGTGAGGCCGGTGGATGCCGCAGAGCTCTGCCACGTGTAGCTCTCGCCGTCTGAGCGCTGAAACTCGATGAACCAGTCCTCGTCGTCCGCATGGACGAAATGGCAGGTGACCGTCACCTTCTTCGTCTCGTCGAGGGTGAACGAGACGAAGTCCTCGTCGTCGCCGCAAATGGCGAGCGTGTGATACTCGCGGTCGAGCTGCAGCAGGGAAGGTGTGAGCAGGTCGCCGTTCGGTTCGAGATAGTCCTCAAGATGCGCGCAGTCGAGAGCGCCCGTCTGGAACGACACCGAGTCGCGGACGATCGGATTCCCGCTCTCGTCGGTCGGCCCGTCGATGACGAGCGCGTGCCAGACCTGCTGTGCGTACAGCGTGTCGGGCAGGTAGGTCGCCGTGCGGGACGATTCGTCGTACTCGACGTAGCCCCGGGGGGCGCGTCCGACGGCGTAGACGGTCGTGTCCGTGATGGTCGAGGGGTCCATGTCCTCGGAGAACGTCACCTCGACCGGCGTGATGAGCCCGACGTCGGTCGCGCCGTCGTCGATGCTCCAGTCCGTGACCGTCGGCGGCGTGCTGTCTGCCGACGACGGGTCGCTGGAGGAACAGGAGGAGAGAACGAGCGCCGCGGCTGCGATCATCATAAGCGCCACGAGCCTCTGCATCGCAGGCCTCCCTTCGGTTACAGCACAGGCAGATCGTGCTCCATCTCGTACGGCGTGACGATGCTCCTGTAGTCGTCCCATACGGCCGTTCTGTTCCGGATGAGCTTCTCGAAGGTCTCGTTCCCGAGCGTCTCCCTGAGAAGCTCGCTGTCGGCGGCCATCACGATAGCCTCGCCGAGACTCCCCGGCAGCATCTCGATGCCGTGGCTCAGACGCTCCTCGTGGGGCATGATGTAGATGTCCGACTCGAGCGGGTCCCGGAGCTCGTAGTTCTCCTCGACGCCCTTGAGGCCCGCCGCGAGCATGACGGCGAAGGCGAGGTACGGGTTGCACGCGGGGTCGGGACTCCTGAGTTCGATGCGCGTGGCGAGCTCGTTGCCCGGGCGGTACTGAGGGACGCGAACGAGCGTCGAGCGGTTCCGGCGGGCCCACGCGACGTAGACGGGCGCTTCGAAGCCGGGGACGAGCCGCTTGTAGGAGTTCACCCACTGGTTCGTCACGAGGGTGATCTCGCGGGCGTGCCGCAGGATGCCCTCGACGAAGGAACGGGCCATGGGCGAGAGGTGCCCCTCGCCCTCGGGATCGAAGAACGCGTTCCGGTCCTTCTCGAAGAGCGACATGTGGGTGTGCATGCCGCTGCCGTTCTCTCCGTAGAGCGGCTTGGGCATGAAGGTCGCGTAGGCGTCCTCTTTCCGCGCGATCTCCTTGACCACGAGCTTGTAGAGCATCGTCGCGTCGGCCATCGTCGCCGCGTCGGTGTACTTGAGGTCGATCTCGTGCTGGCTCGGGGCGACCTCGTGGTGGGAGTACTCGACCGGGATGCCGAGCGAATCGAGGGCCAGAATCGTCTTCTTCCGGAGCGCCTCGCCGAGGTCGGGCGGCGTCAGGTCGAAGTAGCCGGCGTGGTCGAGAACGCCCGGATCGGTCGCGCTCGTGAAGTAAAAGTACTCGAGCTCGGGGCCGACGTAGTAGGTCAGGCCCATGGCTGCCGTCCGCTCGAGCATGCGCTTCAGGCAGTAGCGGGGGTCGCCCTCATACGGCGTGCCGTCAGGCGTGAGGACATCGCAGAACATGAGCGCTTCCTCGCCGCCGTCGTTCCACGGGAGGATCTTGAACGTCGCAGGATCCGGCTTGGCGATCATGTCGCTCTCGTGGATGCGCGTGAACCCCTCGATAGACGAGCCGTCGAACCCCTTCCCCTCGTCGAGCGCATCCTCGAGCTCCTCGCTGGTGATCGTCACGCACTTCGGGAATCCGACGATGTCCGTGAACAGCAATCGTATGAAGCGTATCCCGCGTTCCTCGACGACACCGATGCAATCGTCTCTGGTCATGTCCGGCTCTCCCGCATAAGGTTGGACTGTCCGAGCGGCCGCGAGCAGCGCCCACATGGTAGGCCCGGGGGTCCGGTTCTTCAAGCGTTTTCGGGCGCGCGCTTGTCTGTTGTGGAGGCGCCACCCGCGGTGTATTGTCGCCTCTGCACCGGTGTTCTCGATCGATGCGGGAGGGAGGACGTATGGTCTCCGCATGGAGCGTGCTGTCGTTCGTGAACCTGCCCGGCATGCCGACAGGCGACGTGCCGTTCCCGTCGGCTACGGTCGCCGCCAGCTCGGCCTACGTCACCGTTCCGATCGGCATACTGGTCGTGGCCGTCTCGAGGGTCTTCTGGCAGGGTCGCTATCTCGGGCTCGTTCGCGGGTATGACAAGGACTCTGTCGAGGACCCCGCGGCGCTCGGGCGCTTCATGGGTGGGCTCCTCGCCGGTCTCGGCGTCTACATGATCGCCTTTCCGCTGACCGTGCGCTGGCTCGGTGCGCTCTCCCTCATCGTCTTCGTGGGCGTGATCGTCGGGGTCGCCATCGCGCTCCTCGTGGGCAGCGCGTGGTACGAGCGCGGGTAGGGTTGCTGGATGGAGCCCTCTTCGCTCAGACGCCGGCCTCGCTCAGACGCTCGCGGTACTGCTGCTCGTAGTACTCCCGGAACTCACCGGACTTGATCGGCTCCCACCAGTCGCGGTGCTCAGCGTACCAGCGAACGGCGTCGCGAACGGCCTCCTCGGCCGAGTACCTCGGCTCCCAGCCGAGACGGCGGAGCTTCGTCGAATCGATGGCGTACCGGAAATCGTGCCCCTCGCGGTCGCGGACGTGGACGATGAGCTCCTCGGGCTTACCGAGCTCGTCCAGGATGAGCCGGGCCATGTCCCTGTTCCTCATGTGATTGCCCGCGCCGATGTTGTAGATCTCCCCGGGCTCGCCCTTCTCGAGTGCGACCTCGACGCCGCTGACATGGTCCAGGACGTGCGTGTAGTCGCGCTCCTGGTCGCCGCTCCCGTAGAGGGGAAGCGGCTGATCGTCCATCGCGTTCGTCGCGAAGAGCGGGACGACCTTCTCCGGATACTGGTTCGGGCCGACGTTGTTGGCGCCGCGCGTGACGATGACCGGGAGGTCGTAGGTCACGAAGTACGAGCGTGCCAGAAGCTCCCCGCCGGCCTTGCTCGCCGAGTACGGGTTCCGCGGCGAGAGGGGCGCGTCCTCGCGGAAAGCCCCGCCGAGCGTGGGGCCGTAGACCTCGTCCGTCGATATCTGAACGAAGCGCTCGACGCCGTACTCGCGGGCGGCCTCGAGCAGCGTGTGGACACCGAGCACGTCCGTCTTGAGGAAGCCCTCCGGGTCGCCGATCGAACGGTCGACGTGCGTCTCCGCGGCGAAGTTGACGACAGCGCGGACCCCCTCCATGGCCTCCGCGACGACGTCCGCGTCGCAGATATCGCCGTGAACGAACGCGTATCTGGGGTCGTCCTCGACGTCGCGCAGGTTCTCGAGGTTGCCCGCGTACGTCAGCTTGTCGAGGTTGACGATGGCGCAGTCCTCGTGTCGCTCGAGATAGGAGCGGATGAAGTTGCTGCCGATGAAGCCGGCGCCGCCGGTGATCAGGAGTTTCACAACGCGTCCTCCAGTTGGTCGCTCGAACCCGGTTTGCTCCGAGCATTCTATCACGTCAGAGCCGGCGGGCCAGCGGAAAGCGGCGTCGCCCGGAGGCGGCCGGCGGGACGCCCCCGTGCTCGGTCCGGGGGCCTGCGCGCCCCGAGACTTGAAGGCGTGATGCCGCTCAGGTATCATGGCTGGACCGATGCGTGACGAAGGCACCTGAGGCCCCGGGATTCAGGGTACGATCCAGGAAGGTCCCGAAGAAAGGGAGCAGACTGACCATGAAGCAGCCGTTCAAGAACGAGGCGGTCTACGATTTCAAGGACGAGGGGCTCCGGAAGGAGATGCAGGAGGCCGTCGCCGGGGTGGAGGCTGAGGCGGGGACGGAGTACGATCTCATCATCGGCGGCGACCGCGTCAAGGGCGACGGCACCTTCGAGACGAGGAACCCCTCGAACAAGGACCAGGTGCTGGGGGTTTTCCAGAAGGCGACCCCGGACCTCGCGCAGAAGGCCATCGAGACGGCCGACGCGGCGTTCGAGTCCTGGAGCCGCACCCCGGCTGAGGAGCGCGCCGAGTACCTCTTCAAGGCGGCCGAGGTGATGCGTCGGCGCCGCCTCGAGCTCGACGCGACGATGGTCCTCGAGGAGGGGAAGAACTGGATCGAGGCCGATGCCGACACCTGTGAGGCCATCGACTTCCTCGAGTTCTACGGTCGAGAGATGCTCCGCTACGCGCAGCCGCAGCCCCTGACGGAGATCCCCGGCGAGCAGAACGAGTACTTCTACATTCCGCTCGGCGTCGGCGTCGTCATCCCGCCGTGGAACTTCCCACTCGCCATCCTCGTCGGCATGACGTCGGCCGCGTTCGTCACCGGCAACACGGTCGTCCTGAAGCCTTCGAGCGATTCCCCGCTCATCGGCCGGAAGTTCATGGAGATCCTCGAGGAGATCAAGCTGCCGGCCGGCGTGGTCAACTTCGTGACCGGTTCGGGCGGCGCCATCGGCAACACCCTCGTCGGCCATCCGCGGACCCGATTCATCTCGTTCACGGGCTCCCGCGATGTCGGTCTGGGCATCGTCGAGCTCGCCGCGAAGACGCAGCCGGGGCAGATCTGGATCAAGCGGGTCGTCGCGGAGATGGGCGGCAAGGACGCGATGGTCATCGACGCCGACTGCGACCTCGACATGGCGGCGAAGGCCGTGAAGACGGCCGCCTTCGGATTCCAGGGGCAGAAGTGCTCGGCCTGCTCGCGCGCCATCGTCGTCGACGACGTCTACGACGAGTTCCTCGAGAAGCTCGTGAAGGAGACCGAGACCATCACCGTCGGTCCGGTGAGAGAGCAGGAGAACTGGTTGGGTCCGGTCATCAACCAGCGGGCGATGGACTCGATCCTCAAGTACATCGAGATCGGTCAGAAGGAAGGCGGAAGGCTCCTCCACGGAGGGAAGCCCGCCGGGGACGCCGGGAACGGCTTCTTCATCGAGCCGACCATCATCGCGGACGTCAAGTCGCGCGACACGATCGGGCAGGAGGAGATCTTCGGACCGGTCTGCGCCGTCATCAAGGCGCAGGACTTCGACGACGCCATCCGCATCGCCAACGACACGGAGTACGGCCTGACGGGCGCCGTGATCACCAACAGCCGGGAGAAGCTCGACAAGGCGCGCAGAGAGTTCCACGTCGGGAACCTCTATTTCAACCGGAAGTGCACCGGTGCGCTCGTCGACGTCCATCCGTTCGGCGGCTTCAATATGTCGGGTACCGATTCGAAGGCTGGCAGCCGCGACTACCTGCTCCTCTTCCTGCAGGGCAAGTCGGTGTCGGAGAAGGTCTGACGACGGAGCTCAGCGGACCTCGCGCGCGACCGGCGCGCACGGGACGCAGACTCAGAGCACGAAGAAGCCCGGGCCGGTTTCCGGCCCGGGCTTTCGCTGTGTCTGAGGACCGACGGCTCCGAGGTGGAGCCTCCACCGGGGAGTTCCAGTGGAAAACGGTGGATTCCGAGAATTCAATGATATCCCGCTGACCTACGGCCCGCTTTCAACGCCGCGTTCAGACGGACGCGTCAGCAGGCTCACGACGACGACGGCGATAAGGGCCAGGACGAACGCCGGCACCAGCTCGTACACGATCTCCTTGAGGGCCTCGACGTTGTGCCAGATCACCGACGTCGCCGCCCCGACGATCATACCCGCCAGCACGCCCCACTTCGTCGTCCGCTTCCACCAGAGGGAGAGGACCATGCCCGGTCCGAACGCCGCTCCGAGACCGGCCCAGGCGTAGAGGACGAACCAGTAGACGGTCTCCTCGGCCCGACGGGCGAGGATGAACGCGACGGCGCCGATAACGAGCGTCCCGATGCGGCTCAGGGCCACGAGTCGCCGCTGGGACGCCTCGCGGTTCACGAGCTGGTGGTAGATGTCCTCGGAGAGGGCCGAGGTGGCGACGAGGAGCTGCGAGTCGGCCGTCGACATCATCGCGGCGATGGCGGCCGAGATGATGACGCCGGCCAGTCCCGCGGGAAGGAACGCCTTGGCCACCTCCGGCATGACGTGCTCCGAGTCGGTCAGCGCATCGGGTCCGAAGTAGGCAAGCCCGGCGATGCCCACAAGGACCGCTCCCCAGAACGCGATGACGACCCACGACATCGCGATGAGGGTCCCCTTCCTGAGGTCCTTCGAACGCCGGATGGCCATGAAGCGCGTCAGAAGATGCGGCTGTCCGACGTAGCCGAGTCCGATGCCGAGACTGCCGATGACGAGGCCCATGATGAGCGAGCGTCCCGTCTCACCTCCCGTCACGGTCAGAAGATCGGGGTCGACGGCCGCGATGCGCTCCGCGATCCCGGCGGTTCCGCCCATCTCAATCCAGGCCGCGACCGGGAGAATGATCATGGCGAATGCCATGAGGATGCCCTGGACGAGGTCGGTCCACGCCACGGCGAAGAAGCCGCCCATGATCGTGTAGAAGAGGATGATGATGGCGCCGATCGCCATGCCCCAGAGCGGCTCGAGTCCGAAGGTCGTGTGGAGGACCTTCCCGGCGGCCAGGAACTGCGCCGAGACGTAGAACGTGAAGAAGAACACGATGATCGCCATCGAGACGATGCGGAGCACGTGCGAGGAATCGCGGAACCGGGCCTCGAAGTAGTCGGGGAGGGTCAGGGCGCCGAGCTTCTCCGTCTGCTCCCTGAGCCTTCTCGCAACGAGCGTCCACGAGGCGAAGATGCCGATCGCGCATCCTATCGACGACCAGATGGCGGAGAACCCGCTCGCCAGAGCAAGCCCCGGCAGGCCGATCAGGAGCCACGCGCTCTCGCCGCTGGCGCGTTCACTGAAGGCGACGACCCACGCGCCGAGTCTGCGGCCCGCCAGGAGGAAGTCGGCGAGTGTCTTCGTGAACCGGAACGCGATGAGGCCGACGACCACGACGAGAAACAGGTAGCCGATGAAGCCGATGAGGACCGGGTCCATGCGCTACCTCCTCTCTCTGGTGCGGACGAAGAAGATGATCGTGAGGAGGATGAGGACGATCGGCGGAACGACGACCCAGAAGACGGTCGATGCCGGCACGGCGACCTCCTTCCATGCTTCGAGCGGACCCCAGGTGGCGGCCCTTGGGGGGGACCCGGGGGCGTGACTCGAATTCAGCCTCGAATCGCGCGGGATGGTAGCACAGGAGGCGGCGGGCGCCAACACCGTGGACGCCGTCGTGTGCCGACGCCCGTGGCGTCAAACGCGTCGCCCGCGGGCGACCGTTCGGCGGAGATCAGTCGAGAGCGGCCGGAGGCTCGAAGAGGACATCGTCCAGGGGGATGTTCTGGTGCACCGATTCGATCTCGAAGACGTCGGAGCCGCCCTTCCTGCTGTGCACCACGCGACCGGGAAAAAGCGCCCCGTCGGTCGCGACGAAGTCCTCGAGCACGTGGTGGAATCCGAGCCGCGCGAGCCTGCCGGTCTCGACATCGAAGTAGAGGTTGTGAACGGGCCGGTCGTCGACGGCCACGACGTAGAAGTGTCTGTTGTCGATGACGTCGATGCCGACGAGTTCCGCTTCGGGGAACGCGGCGTCGAGGTTCGCAGGGAAGCGTACGTCGGTGAGCCATCCGATGAACGGGTCGGGCCCTGCGGTCTCGACGACCGAGCCGTCGACCTCACGCTTCCAGTGCCCCTCCTCGGACGAGCCTTCGACCCAGGTGCCCTTCGCGCTCCTGTGCACGATGAGGTAGGCGTCCGGGGCCTTCACGTACGCGACCAGCGTGTCGACCTCATGGACCGGTGGATCCCAGGCCAGGTCGGTCACCAGTCGGGCTGTGAGAACGCGGGTATCGAGCGCCCGCAGGGCTTCGCGCCCGCCCGAGGCTTCGATGCACCGTTCGTAGACGTCGTGGAGCGATGTCGTGTCGGCGAGGTTCTCCATCGGGATGACAGGCCGGGTGCGACCGGTGCCGGCGGCGGCGTCGGCGGCGGGTGCAGCAAGGAGCAGCGCGCAGATGATCGTCCGGAGCAGCATGGCGACCTCCCTGGGTGAGTGAGACGCATCACACACCGTCCGACGTCGCCCGTGCCGGTTCTCTTCGTGCGGGGAGGTCCACCCTTCGTGGTGAGTCGCACCGGGCCGCCTCGAGCCAAGCGTGGCTACGGTGTCTCCACCGGCAGCTCTGGGTCGTTCCCCCACTCGGCCCACGAGCCGTCGTATACCCGGACCCGGTCGAAGCCGAGGTGCCTGAGGACAAGATAGCTGTGCGCCGCCCTGGCGCCGATCTGGCAGTAGGTCACGACCTCGCTGTCGGGCGTCACACCGAGCTCCGCAAGCGCTCCGAGGATCTCATCCTCGGGTCTCAGAAGCCCCGAGCCGTCGGGCTCGAGTGAGCGGGACCATTCGTAGTGGACGGCGCCGGGAATCCGGCCGTCCCGTTCGGATTTCATGTCCTCACCGGAGAGCTCCTCGGGAGACCGGACATCGAGAAGCACGACACCGGGGTCGTCCAGGCGCTCGAGGATCCAGTCGCTCGTGGCGAGAAGACTGTCGATGACGACGGGTTCGAAGTCGCCGTCGGCGATGTGCGGCCTGTGCGCCTCGACCTCGAAGCCGCAGCAGATCCAGTTCATCCAGCCGCCGTTCAGGACGCGGACGTCGCCGTGCCCGTGATACGCCATGGCCCAGAGAAGACGCGACGCCCAGAGTCCCGGGGCCTCGTCGTAGATGACGACGGTCGAAGTGTCGGTCACGCCGGCCGCATCCAGCACGACCGAGATCGTCTCGGTCGAGACGAGCATGCCCGGAACGCCGTCGACCTCGCGTCCGAGCCAGTCTTTGTCCACGTACGATGCGCCGGGTATGTGGCCCGCTCCGAACTCGTAGATGTCTCGCCCGATGTCGATGATCCGGACATCCGGGTCGTCGAGATGCGCCGACAGCCACTCCGCGTCGACGATGAGCGGCGCCGTGTCGGCCGTCGCCGACGCGGGCACGATCAGCAGTGCGGCGACCAGTATCAGCAGGTGCTCCTTCACGAGGGTCCTCCCTTTGAGGTCACGGGCAGGGGTCGGCCGAGTAGTAGCGCCAGTAGGGCCTGTCGCAGAGATGGGCGCGAAGCGCGCGGCGGACGCGAAGGGAGCCGTCCCCGCACGGCACGAGCCAGAGGACGTACCTGACCCCGGTGACGGAATCGTCCAGCCATCCGCCGTCCTCGACGGTCACGCGGACCCAGCTGAACGGACGGCCGGGCTCCCACTCGCCCGGCGCGTACCGGGCTTCGACCGTTCGACGGCGTCCGACGAGACGGCGGGGTACGAGCTCAAGACCGACTCTCAGAGGCTCGACGGTCCACGTCTCTCCGCGCGCGTCGGCGGCTCGAAGTGAATCCGTGAGGGCGTCGGCGTCCAGGGTCTCGACGGAGCGCACGTTGGTCTCGATGCCGACGGCGAACGCGGAGATGTCCGGCAGTTCGAGCTCGTTCACCGTGGAGGCTCCGGCCGTGCAGGCCAGGAGCGTGAGTGCGGCCAGTGCCGCGGCCGGTGTCTTCATGTTCGTGCCTCGCTCTGAGGGGGTCACCGCGTTTCGAGACGCACGTCGAGCGGGAGACCGCGACGCTTCAACTCCTCGATGAATCGTGCGCCGTCGACCGCCAGCTCTTGAGGCGATGCCCCCGGCTTCGTCTCGCCGCGCGCCATCATCATGCAGATGACCGCGGACGGGTAGGCCGTGTCGCGCATCATCGCCGTGATCCCACGGTCCGGCTCACCGTAGTCTACCATCTCGTAGGTGGCGAGCATGTCCCGTCCGTCCCTCGTTCCGGTGACCGTGACTCTGAGAAGGACGACGTCGCGACCCGAGCGGGGCAGGTTGAGCGCGAGAAGACGCTCGAGGACGCTCCGCGGCTGGACGGTGACGCCGTCGACGTCGACCGGGTCGCGGCTCATGAGACCGAGCCGGTACATCGCGCGCATCTTGGCCGCGTGGCCGGGGTAACGGATCGTCTTGTAATCGAGATTGCGGACCGTGCCGAGAAGCGTCCGGGGAAGCGTCGACGCCCCGCCCGACGTGTGAAACGCCTCGAGGTTCTTGAACGGGTCGGGAAACGAGATGCTCTCGACCTCCGTGAGGGGCTTGAGGTCGCCGACGGTCCGTCCCTGGCGGATCGCGAGGCACGGCTCGACGTACTCGTTGATCAGGCCCTGAACGGAGAAGACGATCATGTAGTCGAGCGGCGGCCTCGGGTCGACCGGAAGGCCGCCTACGCGGATGTGCACGTCCTCGGCCTCGTCCATCGCCTCGACGCCGTGCATGGCGAGAAGCGAGACCATCCCGGGAGCGAGCCCCGTGTCGGGGATCACCGTGACGCCACGCTCCTTCGCCTTGGCGTCGAGCGCCAGCTCGCCGTCGACCACCGAGTTGTTGCCGCCGAGATCGCAGTAGTGGATGCCGGCGTCGATGGCGGCGTTCGCCAGCTCGACGTTGTAGGTGTAGCTGACGGCTCCGAGGGCCGCGTCCACTCCCTCCATGACGGCCGCGACATCGGAGACCTCGCCGACGTTCAGCTCGATCGTCTCGAGCTTCTCCGAGTCGACGAGCTTCTCCGTCGCCTCGAGACACGCCGGGTCGACGTCGGCGACGAGGACCTTCTCGACGTCGGGCTGCCGGGTCATGTCCGAGGCTGCAGCGCGGCCCATGAGACCGCCGCCGAGGACGAGCAGGCGCATGATCCCTCCCTCGCTATCTGATGACGACGAGCTTTCGCGTGGTGGAGAACCCCTCGCCGCTGAGCCGCTCGAAGTAGACGCCCGAGGCGACCGGCCTGCCGTTCCGGTCTGTCAGGTTCCAGGAGACATCGTGGGGACCCGGCCCTGCCTCTCCCTCGAACGGGACGGCGACCAGGCGGCCCGTCACGTCGTAGACCTCGAGGGCCACCCTTGAGCGGGATGCTAGCACGAACCCGAGCGTCGTGCCAGAGCGGGCGGGGTTCGGGCGACTCTGGTGCAGGACGGTCGACGACGGCTCCTCCGCGCCTGTCGTGTCCGGGAAGACCGTGACGGCGGCCGAGCCGTGGGCCGGTATGTCGAGCGAGACGAGACAGTGGGCCGTCGTGCCGTCGACGACCGTCCTGATGATCGTCCCTTCGTCGGTCGCGTACGGCGCGTCGTCGGCGCGGAGCTTGAAACGGACGACGCCGTGCTCGAACCGCTCGCTCGTCTCGTTCGTCACGACGGCCGTCACGGAGGACGCGGTGCCGTCGTTCGGAGCGTCGTAGGCCGTTCTGAGCAGCAGTCCCTGCGCACCGGCGCTGATGGTGTGGGAGGGGAGGACATCCCCGTCGGAGAACCGGACGAGGCGGTAGAGGCGGCGCCCGTCGCAGACCGTGCCCGTCGAGATGCTGTAGGGAGGCTCGGTGATCGAGCCCGAGGACCAGTGGATGTGCCCCCAGAGAGCGCACTCGACGCCGAGCTCCGACAGGTCGATCTGGTTCGAAAAATCGTAGTGGTAGAAGAGCACGGTCGGCGTCAGCGCGCCTGCGTGCTCCAGGTCCGAGAGGAGCCAGGCGTACTGGTCGTCCGTCAGGCTGTCGTACCCGTAGATCTCCTGTCTCCAGAGATCGTAGTTGTCGTAGGTCTCAAGACCGACGAAGTGAACGCCTCCGTAGTCGAAGCTGTAGTCCTGCGTCCGCACAGGCCACCCGGCCGGCGGGTCGGCCAGGTAGCGCCATCCGAAGAAGCGCCACCAGTCGCGCCGCGCCGTGCCGTCCGAGGGAGGTGTGCTGTTCCAGCCGCCGAGGTCGTGGTTCCCGGCCACCACGTAGACCGGGACCTCGAGCGCGCTCAGAAGACGCTTCGCTCGCGTGTAGACCCTCATGCCGAGGTAGTCCTCGAGCTCTCCCTCGTTGACGAGATCGCCCGTCAGGAGAACGAAGGCCGGGTTGATAGTGTTGATGTCGTTGATGACCGCGCGGAGGTCCTCCATCTCCGACGAGTCCTCGAGGGCCTCCTCGCCGTCGTGTGAGTAGTTGTGGGTCGGCAGGTGCGTGTCCGTGATGTGGACGATGTAGAAGTCGTCGTCGATCGCCTCACGGACCGAGACGGCGTTCGCGACCGTGTCGGCGACGTCCCCCGAGGCCGTGACGACCAGGTCGTGGAGGCCGCCGTGCGCGGAGAGCGGCACGGCGGCGTCGAGCGTCCAGAGCTCACGTGTGTCGTCGTACGACGTCTGCGTGAGCGTCACCGGCGTCTCGACGGAGCCGAGGCGCAGCGCGGCCGTCCAGTTCGACGTCGAAGGCGGCGCCAGGGCCTCGATGGTGAACGAACCTCCCGCGGTCGTGATCCCCGGGACGGAGAGGATCGGGCGCATGACGACCGTCAGCGTGTCGCCCTTGTCGGCGTTCCATCCGACCGGTCGAAGTTCGAGAGCGACGGCCGTCGTCTCCCCGGTCGCGATCGAGAGGGGAAGCTCCTCGCTGTAGTAACCGTCCGCTCCGACACCGACGAGATAGGACGCGGACGGAAGCGTCGCGTCGACGAGGCCGTCCGAGCCGGTGACCGCCCGCGTGTAGATTGCCAGGCCGTTGACCTCGAAGTCGAGCGTCACTGCCTCGAGGGGCAGCCCGGTGTTGCGAGAGAGGACCTGTCCCGAGACCACCCCGACGGGTGTGTCCCGCACGACGTGGACGCCGTCGCTTGCGTCCGAGAGCCCGTCGCCGACGACCAGGTATCGCTGGAAGGTGACCGAGTCTCCCGGCGCCAGCGTGGTGTCGAGAACGCGGGTATCGGTCCAGTCGAGACCGTGCGTGGACGACATGAGTCCCGCCTCCCGGCAGTAGCCGTAGGAGGAGACGCCCGCGGCGCCGACCCACTCGTCGTAGAGCGTTGTGAGGCCCGTCACGTCGAACCCGTAGCCGGGGACGAAGTGCTCACTGTGGAGCCAGTTGATCGAATCCCCTGCGACGAGCTCGACGGACGCCGCGGTCGTGTTCCGCACGACCGTCTCGAGACGGAGATGCGGCTCGTCGGCGGCGAGCCGGTAGCGCGTCACCACGCTGCAGCCGGTGTGCTCGCTGTCGTGTCCTCCCAGGATGACGGCGGCCTCTGAGGCGTCGCCGGTCAGTCTGAGCGAGTCATAGACGGCCTGCCGCGGCCACTCGCCCAGTGTCGGGAGGACGTATCCGAGGACGTCGATCTCCGAGGACGCCGGTGCGGCGTCCAGGAGGTGGCCGCCGGACGCGGCCGCGGCCGGGCCGTGGTCCAGGGAACCGATGATGAAGACGACCCGGCCGTTCTCGAGGCGGACGTCCCCGACGGCTCCCTCTGCGCCCGAGCCGCCGACGAGATCTGAGTCGCTCGTGACGATGTGCGCTGTCGGGCCGGTGATCGGGCGTGTCGAAGGTACCGGGTCTCCGGCTGATGAAGCCCAGAGCGAGAGGAGCATGAAGAGCGAAGCCGCCGCCGTGGCGACTCGTTTGAATCGCATGCGATCCGTCCTTCCTCGGGATGTGACATCGCGTCCGGGGTGCCGCTCTCGAAGGGGGTGCCGCCTGCCGTCATTCATCATACGCCCACGCGCGCGCGGGCACAAGCGGTCCTCGCTGCTCGACGCCGCGCCCGGCGGCGTGTAGTATCGGGGTCTGAACGGGCACCAGGGTCCTGCCGGACGGACCACAACGCGGGAGAGGACACGCGCATGGCACGGAACGACTGGGAGCGCTTCTTCGACGCGCACGCGGCGTCGTACATGGAGAACGTCTTCACCAGGGCGACCGGAGCGGAGGTCGACTTCCTGATCGACGAACTCGGACTGTCGGAGGGCGACCGTGTCCTGGACGTCGGGTGCGGCACGGGGCGGCACGCCGTAGAGCTGGCGAAGCGCGGCGTCCGGGTGACCGGGATCGATCTCTCGAAGGGCATGCTGCGTGAGGCCGAGCGTGCCGCGCGGACTGCGGGGGTCGAGCTCGAGTTGATCCACGGTGACGCCACGCGCGACCTCCCGAGCGGGCCGTTCGATGCGGCGCTCTCCCTCTGCGAGGGCGCCTTCGGTCTGCTCGGCGCCGGCGACGACCCGATCGAGCATCCGCTGGCCATCCTGAGCGGCATGGCGGACGCGCTCGACCGCGACGGGCGGATGGTGGTCACGGCGCTGAACGGGCTCCGGACCGCCAGGGCGGCAGGCGGAGAGATCCCCCTGGAGGCCTTCGACGCGGGGACCATGACGGAGACGTCCGACATCGTCGAGAAGGGACCCGACGGCGAGGTCCGGGTGACGACAAGAGAGCGCGGGTTCGTCCCCACGGAGCTGGCGCTCCTGGCCCGATGCGCCGGGCTGCGTGTCGACGCCCTGTGGGGCGGAACGGCCGGGTCGTGGGGCCGCCGCCCCCTCGAGCTCGACGAGATGGAGATCATGCTGGTCGCGACGAAGGCCCGCGACTGACGTGCGGGTAGCGGAGAGAGCCCCATGGCGACCCGGTACGAGATGACGCCCATCGGCACCATCAGGACGCCCCACACTGAGCCCGGCAAGACGCCGATCCAGCCCGTCTTCGCCAGGGGCATCGCGGGGCGCGTCGAACTCGACCCGGAACTGGAGCCGGCCCTCGACGACATCGAGGATTTTTCGTACGTCTATCTTCTGTACGTTCTTCACCGGGCGGGTGAGCCCAGGCTTCACGTGACGCCCTTTCTCGAGGACGAGGAACGCGGGCTCTTCGCGACGAGGGCCCCGGCGAGGCCGAATCCGATCGGTCTGAGCCTGGTCCGAGTGCTCTCGAGAGAGGGGCCCGTGCTGCACGTCGCGGACGTCGATATGCTGGACGGAACGCCGCTTCTCGACATCAAGCCGTTCACGAGACGGTTCGACGAGCGGCCGGATGCGGAGGACGGGTGGCAGGACGCGCTCGATGAGGACAGCGTTGAAAGGCGGGGCCGACGGGGATGCGGGCTTCCGACCGGCGACGGAAGCTGAGGCGCCGGACGGCCGGCGAGCGTCCCGAGACCCGGCGCGTCTTCACGGCCGGCGGCCGCTGTGATAGACTGCCGCAGGCGGACCGAACCGGAACGGAGGAGCTTCAGGACCGTGGGCATCCATCGGGGTGACCGAAGGAGACGGCGAACCGGAGGGCTGCGCCGCTGGCTGGCGCGGATCCTGGGTCTCCTCGTTCTGCTCCTTTTCGCCCGGCAGGCGTCCCACGAGGTCGCTCATCTCATGCAGGGGAGGGCGCCGGGCGACGTCGTCTTCAGCTTCGGTGTTCTGGCGGTCGTGGCAGGACTCATCGTCGGTCTGTTCACGCCGCGGGCCGGCGCCGTAGTCATCTGGATCGGTGCTGCCGCCGCCCTGACGGTCGCCGCCGCGGCGCGCGCAGCCGGTCTCGCGAGCGGCGGGGATCTCGCGGGAATGGTGCTGGCGTTCGGCATTCCGAGCGTGACCGGGATCATCTACTGGTCGGCCGCCGCTCCGGGGCGCGCCGCGGGAAGCGGCAGAGGTGAGGAGGAGGCAACGTGATCACGAATCCCGTGATCGATGCGATGATGAACAGGAAGTCGATCCGGTCCTACGAGGACCGCGAGGTCCCGGACGACGTTCTCGAGACGGTCGTCAGGGCCGGACAGCAGGCACCGTTCGCGGCGCAGCTCGGAAGCCTGCTGCTCTCCCGGAAGGCGAAGGAGAACCCCTTCGGCGCTCCGCTGCTCTGGACCATCTGCGCTGACGTTCACCGTCTCGAGAAGGTCATGTCGTACCGTGACTGGCCGCTTCGCACGAACGATCTCTCGATCCTGCTCTTCGCCATCCAGGATGCGTGCTACATGGCGGGGAACATGGTCATCGCGGCGGAGAGCCTCGGCCTCGGGAGCTGCTTCCTGGGGGCGGCGCCCTACATAGCGGCAGCGCTTCGCGAGGAGTACGGGGTTCCCGAGCACGTCTTCCCGGTAGTCCAGCTGACGATGGGGTATCCGGCCGAGGACCCGCCGACGCGGCCGCGCTATCCCATGTCGTTCCATCTCTTCGAGGACGAGTACCCGGAGATGGACTCCGCCGCCGTCGAGGAGGCCGCCCGCGTCATGGACGAGGGCTACCTGGCGCAGGACTACTACCGCCGCGCCAACTACATGGTGAAACTGGCCGGCGGCCGTGAGGAGACCTTCACGTTCGACGACTACAGCTGGACCGAACACATGGGGAGGAAGTGGGGGCAGTGGTACGAGACCCCCAACGAGCTGCTCAAGGCCCTGAAGGCATGCGGGTTCGACATCTGCGGGACGGCAGGTGCGGAGGAGGACGATGGTGAAGGGGCGTGAGGATGTGAGGACGGTCGGGCTTCGGTCCGGCCCGATCCTGCTGGGTCTGCTCCTCGTTCTGGCCGCCGGATGCGCGACCGTACCCGTCACGGGACGGCAGCAGCTGGCGCTCGTGCCGGATCGAGAGCTCGTCATGATGGGCGCCGACAACTACGCTCAGCTCATGGAGCGCTCGGAGATCGTGACCTCCGGTCCCGAGGTAGACAGCGTCGTGCGCGTCGGTCGCAGGATCGCCGAGTCGACCGAGCGCTTCCTCGTGGAGAACGGTCTGGAGAACGAGGTGCGGGCTTACGACTGGCAGTTCAACCTGATCGAGGACGACGCGGTCAACGCCTTCTGCATGCCGGGCGGCCGCATCGGCGTCTACACTGGTATCCTCGACGTCACGCGGGACGACGAGGGACTGGCCGTCGTCATGGCCCACGAGGTCGCGCACGCCGTCGCGGGGCACAGCAACGAGCGGATGAGCCAGATGCTCATCGCGGAGCTGGGCGGCACGGCGCTCTCGCGGGCGCTCGACGAGGAGCCGGAGCGAACGCGACAGCTCGCCATGGCCGCCTACGGCCTGGGCGCGCAGGTCGGCGTGCTTCTGCCGTACAGCCGCAGACACGAGTCCGAGGCCGACCGCATCGGGCTCATCCTGATGGCGCGGGCGGGCTACGACCCGCGTGCCGCCGTGCCTTTCTGGAGACGGATGGCGCGCGAGGGAGGGCAGACGCCTCCCGAGTTCCTGTCGACCCATCCGCATCCAGACACGAGGATCGAGGACATCGAGACGCATCTTCCGGAAGCGATCGAGATCTACGAGAGGGAGCGTTCATGACACACTCCGACCGGCCGCGCACCATCGCGTATTTCTCAATGGAGATAGGCCTCGAGCCGCAGATGCCCACGTACTCAGGAGGACTCGGCGTCCTCGCGGGCGACACCCTTCGGGCGGCGGCCGACGCAGGCGTTCCGATGGTCGCGGTGACCCTGCTGCATCGCGAGGGATACTTCAGGCAGAAGCTGGACGAGGACGGGAACCAGACCGAGGTCGCCTACGACTGGGAACCGGCGGAGTATCTCAAGGAGCTGGACGAGGTCACCGAGGTCGAGATCGAGGGGCGCAAGGTCCTCATCCACGCCTGGTGCTACAACGTCGCCGGCGTGCAGGGCCACACGGTCCCCGTCTACTTCCTCGACACGAACCTGGCGCCGAACGACCCGTACGACAAGCGGCTGACCGGCGAGCTCTACGGCGGCGACGAGCGCTACAGACTCTGTCAGGAGGTGCTCCTGGGCATCGGCGGCATCGCCATGCTCGAGGCCCTCGGGCACAGGAGCATTCAGACGTGTCACATGAACGAGGGACACTCGGCCCTTCTGTCGCTGGCGCTGCTCGAGCGGGTCATGGGCAAGCTGGAGCCCAGGGCGGCGACCGAGAAGGAGTACGAGGCCGTGCAGTCCCAGTGCGTCTTCACGACGCACACGCCCGTGCCGGCGGGCCACGACAGGTTCCCCGCTGAGCTTGTGAGGAAGGTCCTCGGACCCGTGAGGACCGACATCCTCGAGCTCTCGAAGTGCCTGACGGACGGCGAGCTCAACATGACGTCGCTCGCGCTCCACTGCTCGCGGTACGTCAACGGTGTATCGATGCGTCACGAGCAGATCTCCGAGGACATGTTCCCCACCTATCCCTTCAACTCGATCACCAACGGCGTACACGCCGTGGAGTGGACGTCGCCCTCGTTCGCCGCGCTCTACGACCGTCACCTTCCGGAGTGGCGCCGCGACAACCGGTACCTCAGGTACGCCGTCAGCATTCATCGTGACGAGGTGCTCGAGGCACACGTCGCTGCCAAGGCCCGGCTTCTGGCGGCGGTCAGGGAGCGCTCGGGGGTCGAACTGAGTCCAGCGACCTTCACCGTGGGCTTTGCCCGCCGGGCGACGCCGTACAAGCGCGCCGACATGATCTTCTCGGACATGAAGAAGCTCCTGAAGATCAAGAACATATCCGGCCCGCTCCAGATCATCTATGCGGGGAAGGCCCATCCGAGGGACGAGAAGGGGAAGGAGCTCATCCGTCGGATCTTCCAGGCAGCGGAGGAGCTCGAGGGTGAGATCCCGATCGTCTACCTCGAAGGGTACGACATGGAGCTCGGTGGGCTCATCACTTCGGGCGTCGACATCTGGCTCAACACGCCGGAGAAGCCGCGTGAGGCGTCTGGGACGAGCGGCATGAAGGCGGCTCTGAACGGCGTACCCAGCCTCTCGACGCTCGACGGCTGGTGGATCGAGGGACACGTCGAGGGCGTGACCGGATGGTCCGTCGGGGAGGAGTGGCGCGACAACGTCGGCGACGTCGATGAGCGGACGTCGCTCTACGGGAAGCTCGAGCACGTCATCCTGCCGCTCTTCTACAACCGGCCCCAGGAGTACGCGCGCGTCATGCGCCACGCGATAGCCCTGAACGGTTCGTTCTTCAACGCGCAGCGCATGATCAGTCAGTACGTCGAGAACGCCTACCGGATCGAGAAGGACGACCAGGGAGATTCGGACTGAGGGGACGCGGAAGCGCCCGACTGGTCGAGGGACCGGTCGCGGCGACCCTGACACGCCTGACGATACCCATGGTCTTCGGGATCGTGGGCATGCAGGGCTTCAACCTCGCCGATACCTACTTCGTCGGCCGGCTCGGCACCAACGAGCTGGCCGCGATCTCGTTCACGTTCCCCGTCGTCTTCGTGATCGCGGGCCTGGCGCTCGGGCTCGGGATGGGCACGTCGGCCGTCGTGTCCCGCGCGATCGGTGAGGGTGACCGGGACAAGACGACTCGCCTGGCGACCGACGGCCTGGTTCTCGCGCTCCTGATCGTCGCCGTGCTCGTGACGATCGGTCTTCTGACGATCGACCCGCTCTTCCGGGCGCTCGGGGCCGGCGGCGATGTTCTTCCGCTGGTGCGGCGCTACATGTCGATATGGTACTTCGGCATGATCTTCGTCGTCGTGCCGATGGTGGGCAACAACGCGATCAGGGCGACCGGCGACACGCTGACGCCGAGCATCATCATGTTGATCGCGGTCGGCATGAACTTCCTGCTGGATCCTCTTCTGATCTTCGGCATCGGCCCCTTCCCCAGGCTCGAGATCGCCGGCGCGGCCCTCGCGACCGTCTGTTCACGCGCCGTGACCTTCTCGGTCGCGCTCTGGGTGCTCTCGAAGCGCGAGCGGATGATCTCGCTCAGGTTCCCCGGTCTCGCGGCGGTGTGGTCGTCCTGGCGGAGGATCCTCTTCATCGGTGTGCCGCTCTCGCTGTCGAATATCCTGATCCCGGTGGGCATCGGCGTCATCACGCGGCTCGTCTCGGCCTACGGTCCGCCTGCGGTCGCGGCCTTCGGCGTCGCGACCCGCGTCGAGACGCTGTCGCTCACCGTGATCATGGCGCTCAGAAGCGTGATGTCACCGTTCGTCGGGCAGAACTGGGGCGCCGGCCGGTTCGGGAGGCTCCGCCGCGGCATCCGGTTGGCGAACCGCTTCGCCTTCTTCTGGGGCGTGGGTGCAGCGGTCGTACTGGCTGTCATCGCCCGCCCGGTCGCCGGAGCGTTCAGTGAGAACCCCGAGGTCATCGAGAGGATCATCGACTACCTCTGGATCGTGCCGGCCAGCTACGGCTTCAGGGGCATTCTGCTGCTCTCGTCGACC
>WJMD01000040.1 GCA_014728125.1 Candidatus Effluviviaceae Genus V sp. | reverse complement strand
TCGCCTCGGGCGTGTACTTCTGCCGTATGCAGAGCGAGGACTTCACCGGTTCGACGAAGGTCGTTCTGCTGAAGTAGTGGGGATCGAACGGGACGGAGAGCCGTCCCGGCCCACCCGGAGCCCGGGTCCCTCAGTACGAGGAGCCCGGGCTCTTCTCGTCTTGCCCGTTCGGCGCAGCGTCGGGCTGGACTCGGGACGGCGCAGAGGCTAGAGTTCCCATGATCCGAGAGGAGGGAACGTGGCAGCCGATACCCCGACCATCACAGCCGTAGTGGGTGGGACGCCTCTGGTCCGCCTCAGGCGACTGGCCCCGCACGGCGTGACGATCCTCGCGAAGCTCGAGTCGATGAATCCCCTGGGGAGCGTCAAGGACCGGGTGGCCGTCGCCATGATCGAACGGGCTGAGCGGGAGGGTCGTCTGAGCCCCGGTTCGACCATCGTCGAGCCGACGAGCGGGAACACCGGCGTCGGTCTCGCGTTCGCCGGAGCATCGAGGGGCTATCGCGTCATCCTCGTCATGCCGGCGGGCGCATCGAGGGAGCGCAGACAGCTCCTCGCCGCGCTCGGAGCGCAGCTGGTTCTCGTCGACGGTGGCATGAGCGCCGCGGTCGACAGGACCCACGAGATCCTCGAACGCACCGGCGATGCGATCTTCCTCAACCAGTTCGGCAACCCAGCCAATCCCGCGGCACACGAGGCCGCCACGGGGCCGGAGATCTGGAACGACACGGAGGGCGACCTGGATGCGTTCGTCGCTGGGGTGGGCACCGGCGGCACCATCACCGGTGTCGGGCGGTACCTGAAGGAGCGGCGTCCCGATGTCACCGTGGTCGCGGTCGAGCCCGCGGCCTCGCCGGTCCTCTCCGGCGGTCGCCCGGGAAGCCACGGGATCCAGGGCATCGGAGCCGGCTTCGTTCCGGAAGTCGTCGACCGTTCTCTCATCGACCGGGTCGTCACGGTGACCGACGAGGAAGCGGCGGCGATGACGAGGCGGCTCGCCCGTGAGGAGGGCATCCTGGCCGGGATATCATCCGGTGCCGCACTGGCCGCGGCTTTCTCGGTCGCCTCACCGGGCGAGAGGGTGGTCGTCGTTCTTCCCGACGGAGGGCTTCGCTACCTCTCGACCGGCCTCTTCGACGAGCGGTCTGCAACCGACGACTGACGGGCGCGGCCGTTCACGACGGCCTGACGGCTCCGTCTGAAACCCACTTGACGACCGGGCCGTCCGGCCCTATAACAACGCGAACAGGCATGCAGGGCACTCCGCAACGATTGGAGGGAGTCCATGGCCAACAGCGACCGCTGGGTCAGCCGCCCGGCGTTCATCATGGCCGCCGTCGGGAGCGCCATCGGCCTGGGGAACCTCTGGCGGTTTCCCATGGTGGCGTACGACAACGGTGGCGGCGCCTTTCTGATTCCCTACCTGGTGGCTCTCCTCACCGCCGGCATCCCGCTCGTCATCCTTGAGTTCGGCCTCGGCCAGCGTTTCCTGAGGTCGTCGCCGGGCTCGCTGAGCGAAGCGGGAGGCAAGCCCGCCGAGTTCGTCGGCTGGTGGGCGCTCGCCATCGGGACGAGCATATCCATCTACTACGCGGCCATCATGGGCTGGTCCTGGGACTACCTCGCCTGCTCGATCTGGCAGCCGTGGTGTGACAATCCGCAGGGCTTCTTCGACAGCATCCTCGGCGTGACCGACAGTCCCGGCACGCTCGGCGGGATCTCCTGGCCGGTCCTGGCCGGGCTCGCAGTGACCTGGCTCGCGATCTACTGGATCATCAAGAAGGGCGTCCTGCGGGTCGGCAAGGTCGTGCTCGTCACCGTGCCGCTGCCGTTCATCCTGCTCGTGCTCATCATGATCCGAGGCCTGACGCTGCCGGGCTCGGTCGAGGGACTCAGATACTACCTGACGCCGGACTTCTCAGCGCTCCTCAACGCGGAGACGTGGCTTGCCGCCTACGCGCAGGTCTTCTTCTCGCTGACGCTCGGGTTCGGCGTGCTGACGGCGTACGCCAGCTACCTGCCGAAACGATCAGATGTTGCGAACAACGCGTTCATCACATGCTTCGCGGACGCGGGGTTCGCCTATTTCGCGGGCTTCTCGGTCTTCAGCGTCCTCGGATATCTCGCGCAGGCCCAGGGCGTGCCGATCGCCGACGTCGTGCAGGGCGGTCCGGGGCTGGCGTTCGTCATCTACCCGACGGCCATCAGTCTGATGCCGCTCGCGCCGGTCATCGCGATCATGTTTTTCCTGACGCTTCTGACACTGGGCATTGACTCCGCCTTCTCCATCGTCGAGGGGGCCATCGCCGGACTCCGCGAGAAGTGGCACATGTCGCAGGAGCGCGCGACGGCCATCTTCTGCGTCTTCGGCTTTCTCGTCGGGCTGATCTACGTGACGGGCGCCGGGTTCTACTGGCTCGACATCGTCGACCACTGGATGAACAACTACGGACTCGTCTTCATCGGACTGCTCGAGTGCATTGCGATCGGCTGGTTCTTCGGGACGAAGAAACTCAAGGCGTTCATCAACGAGGTCTCGGACTTCAAGATCGGATGGTGGTGGGACCTCTTCATCAAGTGGATTACACCCGCGATCCTCGGCTGGGCGATCATCGCCAACGCGATCGATGAGTTCAGGGTTCCCTACGGCGACTATCCGCAGTGGGCCCTGTGGGTCGGCGGATGGGGCGTATGGGTCCTCCTGATCGCCATCGCCGTCTTCATCACGTCGATCCCGTGGAACCGCGGCCGGAAGGAGGAGGTCTGATGCCGACATCAGCCATCGTGACGGCCATCATTGTCGGACTCGTCCTGTACGGCGGCTTCTTCTGGTGTGTGCGCATCGCCATCAGGAAGAGCCGCGAGGAAGCGTCGCGCGGGGACGCCGAGTAGCCTGGCCGGAACCCGGAGGGCGTCGTGATGAGACGCAGGGAGCTTGAACGTGACCCGCGCAGGGCCGTGAAGCCTGTGCTGACGGTCCTGCTGATCGCATCGCTCGTATCCGGCGTCTTCCCCGTGGCCGCGGCGTGGCCGCCGTGGGCGGATGATGGTGAGGAGAGCAGCCACGACGCCGCCGTCGACGTCACGTGGCTTCTCGAGCACATGGGCGGCGACCTGGCGGTCGTGGACGTCCGAGAGCTGACCGACTACACTGCAGGGCATCTGCCCGGAGCGGTTCACCTCGCGCTCGACCCCGACGCTCTGGAGAGCGGACCGGCCGTTTTCTCGCGGATCGGCCTGGCCGGCGACGAACGCATCATCTTCTACGGAGCCGACGCCCTCTCCGAGCGGGCGGCGCTCGCCTTCTGGCTGGCCGAGTTCTCGGGCGCGCGACGGGCCGCCGTCCTGGATGGCGGTGTCGCAGCCTGGACCGCCGCCGGACGAGCGCTGTCTGACGGCACGTACCACGCGGACGCGGCCGCCTGGGTGACGGCCGCCCGGACCGACCG
>WJMD01000039.1 GCA_014728125.1 Candidatus Effluviviaceae Genus V sp. | reverse complement strand
GTTGTCGTTGTGGCTGCCGATCGCGCCTCCGACGGCGGCTCCCGCACCGGCGCCGGCCAGCACGCCCTTGTCACGGTTGCTCATCGACGCGCAGCCCGCGAGCGCGGCGATCATCGCAACCGTCAGCACGATTCCGAGCACCCTCTTCATCCTGCCACCCTCCGTTCTGGTGAGACATCCCGTCATCTGTCACATGCTCCAGAGTAGGTTCGGGGGTCGAACGGTGTCAAGGAGTACCGGTGCGCCCCGACGCGCTACGGTTGACTTTGCTCGCGGCGGCCGCGATGCTTGGTGTTCACGAACCTCAGATTCTGGAGGACATCCCCATGTTCACGGCCGCCACGATCATCACGGGCATCATCATCTTCGCGGCGAGGGTCATCGACGTCAGTCTGGGAACTCTGCGGACCATCAGCACCGTGCAGGGAAGGACACGTGCGGCGTTCATCCTGGGGTTCATCGAGATCAGCATGTGGCTGGCCGTCATCACGACGATCGTCAGCGACGTGGCCGAGCGTCCCGTGCTCGGTCTCTTCTACGCTCTCGGATTCTCGACAGGCAACGTCGTCGGCATTCTGCTGGAGAGACGGCTCGCCTTCGGGCACGTGCTGCTGCGCATCTTCACGGTCAAGGGAGAGCTCGTGGCCAGGGTGCTCCGCAAACGGAGATACGGTGTCACCACCTTCGAGGGGGCCGGGAAGGAGGGTCCCGTCACCGAGGTGCTGGTTATCATGAAGCGGCGCGACCTTCCGAGTGTCATCTCGCTGATCGGGCACGTGGCACCGAGGGCCTTCTACGTGACACACGCCGCGGGCGAGGTGAGCCGCGCGCCGACGGGCGCCATGCGCTATCCGACGGGGTGGAGAGCCGTTCTGAAGAGGAAGTGACCGCGCGCGGCGGCCGCGGGAGACCGGGCAGGTGCGACCGGGGCGCCGCAGAGACGGAGAGGTCTCCAGCCGGACGCATCCGCCGGCGTCGGGTCTCGAACCTACCGCAGGACGAGCAGTTTCCCCCTCGCGCCGCCCCCCTCGAACTCGGCAACGCAGAAGTAGACTCCGCTCGACACGGGGTGGTTCCTCTCATCCCTGCCGTCCCACGAGGTGGTGACAGTCGCCTCCGCGGTCACGCCCGAGGCGAGGGTGCGGACCAGTCGGCCGGCCGCGTCGTACACCTTCACCGCGTACCGTGAGCTTCCCCGCTCGATCGCGCGCGCCGGCAGCGCCAGACGGATCCGGGTCGCGTCCCTGAGCGGGTTGGGCCACGCCCAGACACGTCCTCCGCGGCCGGAGCCCGCGGCGACGGCGACCCAGCCGGAGCGTTCGCTGACGTTGCCGGAGCCGTCGTGGGCCGACACGGCGTACTCGTAGATGACCCCGGGCACGATGTCCGTGTCCCGGTACTCCGTTCTGTAGGAGGGAGCGACATCGACGACGGCCGCGGCCGTGTCGGTCTCCGCCCGGCGGTACACCCGGTAGCCGGCCAGATCATGCTCGGGGTTCGCATCCCACGTGACCAGGACCGCGTCACCCTCGGACGCCACCGCCAACTGCTCCGGCGCGTGCGGGGGCGAGAGGTCCTGGTACTCATTCGTCTCGAAGGACACGAGCTCAGAGAGCGCCGTGCCCCCGTCCTCGTCGTACGCCCGCACGCTGACGTAATATGCCGTCCCGTCATCGAGCCCCGTGAGGACGACCGTGTGGTCGGTCTCGTGCTCATCGACGACGAGCGAGTCCGACGGTGACGATGTCGTTCCGTACCTGACGACGCCGCCCGCCCGGTGTGTCGTCTGCCACGAAACCGAGACGAACGTCGGGCCGACGTCGAAGACCGAGACCTCCCTGAATCCGAGCGGACCGAAGGACGGCGTTGTGAAGCTCACGTCGCCCGAGAACGCCGTTCTGCCGAGCGTGTCGGTCGCGACCGCTTCCAGATGGTACGTCGTCGTCGGGGAGAGCCCGGTGATGACGGCGGTGTGCCCCGTGGACGGAATCGCGTTCGTCCCCGTGGCCCAGCCGTAGCTCGTCGTCTCGCCGTAGCGGAGGTACGAGAAGGCCGGGCACGACGTGGTCCACTCGACCGTGACGGTCGTCGCGGTGGTCTCCGTCAGGGCAGGCGCGCCGATCTCCAGGTCCGGCGGTCCCGTAGTCGCCGTCAGGATCTCGGATCGCACGACGTAGCTTCCTACCGACGAGGCGGCTCGGAGGTAGTAGATCGTCATGCTCTCCAGGCCCTCCGCCGCTACGAGATGGTCGGTCGCAGGGACATCCGAGGGTTCGGTGGTCAGCTCGCAGGCCGGCGTCGGGCCGTACTCCAGCCATCCGTCGGCCGGGACGCTCGTGCTCCACGAGACCGCGATGCTCGCTCCTCCTGTCGCGTGGATCTCAGCATCCTCGATCGTCAGGTCCGGAGGGGGAGAGGTGAACAGGAAGTCCCCGGACGTGGCCTCTGCGCCGCCCTCGGTGACCGATGAGACCGACGCGTGGTAGTCGACCGCGGGCTCGAGGTCCTCGAGGATGACCGCGTGCTTGGTCACGAGCTGGCTGTCGACCAGCGTGTCCGTGTACTGGTCGGTCAGTCCCCACGAGACGGACGTCGTCGCCGGCAGGTTCGTCACCCAGGAGAGCGCCACCGAGCCGACGTCGAGGGGGGCTACGGCGAGCTTGTGGATCGTCAGATTCTCGGGCGTCCCCTCCGGCTTCGTCGAGAAGACTGCGTCCGGTGTCTCGACGCTCTGGCCGTACTCGTCCTGGGCCCGTACGCGATAGTGGTAGGTCGCTCCCGCGGTCAGCTCCTCCAGAACCGCCAGGTGCTCCGTGGTGTTCTGGCCTCCCGTATCGACCGTCCAGCCGTACTGTTCGGTCGGGCCGTAGTCGACGACGGCCTGCGCAGGGTTCGAGGTGCGACAGCCGACGACGGCCGTCGTCATGGTCGTGTCGACGACGGCGGGGGAGAGGATGGAGAGCGGCGGGATCGCCGTGTTCTCAAGCAGGTCGCCCGAGCGCACCTCGCGGCCCAGCGTGTCGATCGCGACGGCCGCGAGCAGATACGGTGTGTCGGGAGCCAGCTCCTCGACCGTCACCTCGTGCTTGACCGCGAATCCGGGAACGAGAGGTGTCGAGTGCTCGTGGGAGCTCTGGAGGCCGTATTCGACTCGCACCTCGCAGAGGAGATTCGTCGTCCATGAGAGTGTGATCGTCGAATCGGTCACCGCCTCGACGCCGAGACCGACGATCCGGGGCCTCGGCGCGAGCGTCGTGAAGGTCATGTCGTCTGAGACGGTCTCGTTGCCGAACGCGTCGGTCGAGTGGAGACGGTAGTGATAGAGGGTCGCGGGCTCGAGGTCCTCGAGCGTGAACGAATGGAAGACCCCCAGCTTCTCCGCCGTGGGGGTCGTCGCGCCGTAGGACGTCGTCGTACCGTACTCGACGCGCGAACGCGCCGGCCGGTCCGTCTGCCAGGTGAGCACGGCCGACGTATCCGTCAGCGCGCCGGTCGACTCGCCGAAGATGACGGGCGGGGCCGGTACGCGGACGCAGATCTTGGTCGGCGATCCCGTGGCGCGGGGGTCAACGAGAAACTCCATGATGCCCAGCCCATTGGCGTGCACGGGCTCGAGCGACAGGAGCGAGTCGTCGCAGGTCACCTCGTAGCCGATGTTCGGGGCCATGCCGACGAGAACGTGGTCGCTCGCGTCGGGCCGCGCGTCCTGCGCGGCCGCCGGGACAGGTGAGCCCGCGGCCAGAACAAGGGCGAGGAGACCGGCAAGCGCGCAGAGTGCGTGCGCCGGAACGGGCCACCGCGGATGCCTGGATTCTCGCGCGGAGACCATGGTCCTCCCAGACCTCGAGTTGCGAGGAATATAGAGGTGAGTGCGAAGACTGTCAAGCGAGAAATGCCCATCCAAAGGGCATGTCTCGGTGAACGTCGTTTGGACGATCGAGTTGTCCACCGGAACTTGACAGTGTTCTTTCTCTAGGGTCTCGTTCACACCCACCGACACGGACACCCGGGAGACTGCATGTGCAAGGAACGCACCCGTTCGGCACGCGCCGCGGAGCGTGCGCGCCCGGTGTCGGAGTCACTGTCTGGAAGGCCGGAACAGCTTGGTGTGAGCGACACGGCCCGGGCACGCGCCGGAGCTCTGCGCCGCGGCGCCGGCGACCGGCCGGCTGCCGCTAGCGTTCGACGCCGCTCGTCAGTCCCTCGACGATCTGGCGCTGGAAGAAGACCACGAGGATCAGGACCGGGACGACGGTGACGACCGTGGCCGCGGCGATGGTCGCCCACGGGAGCTCGTGGAGCCCGGCGAAGAGCGCGAGCGCCACGGGAACGGTCCTGGACTCGGGCGTCGACGTCATGATGAGGGCGAACAGGAACTCGTTCCACGCCCAGATGAAGATGAGGATGGCGGACGTGAAGAGCCCCGGGGCGGAGAGGGGGATGATGACCCTCAGGAAGGCCTGCGCGGGCGTGCACCCGTCGACCAGCGCGGCGTCCTCAAGGCTGGCGGGCAGCGTCGAGAAGAAGTGCGTCAGGATCCAGATGGCCAGCGGCAGCGTGAAAAGCGTGTAGGGCAGCACGAGCGACGGTATCGAGTTGATGAGTCCGAGGCGCGCCATGGCGATGTAGAGCGGTCCGACCATGCCGATCGCCGGGAAGATCGCCAGACCCAGGAAGACGGCGAGGATGAGATTGCGCCTCTTCACCTTGAGTCGCGCGAGTGCGTACGCCGCGGGCGCCCCGAGCGCGAGCGTCAGAAGCGTCGTCAGCGACGCCACGGCGAAGCTGTTGGCGATGTTCCTTGGGAACTGGTTGACGTCGAAGACGGCCTCGTAGTTCTCGAGAACCGGCGGGTTCGGGTAGTAGTCCAGGGGGATCTTGTAGAGAGCCTGAGGCCCCGAAAGGCTGACGTTGACGATCCAGTAGATCGGGATGAGCGCCAGGACGACGAGCAGCATCCGCCCGAACCACGACCAGTATGTGGCTCCGCCACGGGCCATCCCGCTACCCCGCCTCCACGCGCATCGACCTGATGAGCGCCAGGCTCAGCATGAACACGATCGCGAAGAGAGCGACCGTGAGCGTCGAGCCGTAGCCCAGCTCCGAGTACCGGAAGAGCACCTTGTAGATGTAGACCGACAGCGTCTCCGTTCCGGACGCCCCGCCCGTCAGGACCCACACGAGGTCGAAGATGCGGAAGGCGTCCATCGCGCGGAAGAGCACCGCGACGGCGATGAACGGCTTGAGCAGCGGCAGTGTGATCGACCGGAAGGTCTGCCACCGGTTCGCGCCGTCGAGCTCGGCCGCCTCGTAGTAGTGACGGGGGATCGACTTGAGACCGGCCAGCAGGATGATCGCGACGAACGGCGTGGTCTTCCAGACGTCGGCGATGATGACCGACGTCATCGCGAACTTCGGACCCAGCCACAGTATGCGGTCGGTGATGATGTGCAGCCGCGAGAGGACCGAGTTCACGAGACCGATGCGGTCGTTGAGAATGAGCGACCACATCGTCGCGGCCACGACCGTCGGGAGCGCCCACGGCATCATGAGGGACGAGGTGAGCGCCGTGCGCCCCCGGATGACGCGGTTGAGGAGCAGTGCGGCGCCGAGCCCCAGCACGAGCTCGAGCCCGACCGAGACGAACGTGAAGTAGAACGTGTGACCGAGGTCCTGCCAGAAGACCGAGTCGGTCACGAGCCGGACGTAGTTGTCAGCCCCCACGAAGCCGCGCTGGTCGGGGAACTTCAGGTTGAACTCCGTCGTGCTCAGCACGAACTGGCTCAGGACAGGGAATGCCCCGAGGACGATGACGAAGACCACCGCGGGGGCGACCAGCCAGAGAGCAAGACGCCGCTGCTGGAGTGCGATCATGAGAGCGTGCGCTCCGTCCGGTTCATCGTTCGGCGTTCAGAAGCTCGGCGAGTTCGCGGACCATCGTCTCCGCAGCGTCCGGAATCCCCACGGAGCCGGACAGGGCGCCGTGCACGTTCTCCTGGATGATGTCGGACGCGCGCGGGTAGTGCGGCGAGCGCGGTCGGTTCCTCGTGAACCGGAAAACCTCGAAGAAGCGTTCGAAATGCGGGTTCGCCTCGAGCACGTCAGGGTCCATGTAGGTGGCCGTCCTCGTCGGGAGGTAGCCTCCCTCGATCGCCCTGAGCTTGAGCGAACGCTCTCCCGCGATGAAGGCCAGGAAGTCGAACGCCTCCTCGGGGTGCTCGCAGTAGCTCGAGACGGCGACGTTCCAGCCGCCGATGGTCGAGTAGGGCGTCGCTCCCGGAGCGTGGGGGAGCCGGGCTATGCCGACCATGTCCTCGACCTTGGAACCCTCTCCCTGGGCCATGCTCCAGGCGTACGGCCAGTTCCTCAGGAAGACGGCCTGACCCTCCGTGAAGACCCTGCGGGCGTCCTCTTCCTTGTAGGTCAGGACGCTCTCCGGGGAGTAGCCTGAGTCGATGAGGCCCTTCATCAGACCGAGAGCGCGCTCGATCTCGGCACGGACCTTGTCCGGCTCGTTCGCCAGTCTCTCGGGCTCCATGGAGCCGTCAACACCCCAGAGGAACTCGAGGAAGTTGCAGACGAGCCCCTCGTAGCGCGCGCCCTGCCAGACGAAGCCCTCCATGTTCGGGTCCGCCGCGAGCCGTTCACACGCCGTGGAGAACTGGTCCCAGGTCTCGGGGACCGCGAGCCCGGCGTCCTCGAGGAGGTCGCGTCTGTAGTAGAGCACGCCGGCGTCGGTGAACCACGGGATCGCGTAGAGCGTCCCCTCGAAGGACGCGCTCGTCAGCGGAGCGTCGAGGAACTCCGAACGATCGATGAGCCCCTCGGGTATCGCGCGGATCCACCCTGCCGTGGCGAACTCCGCAGTCCAGATGACATCGAGGCTGTAGATGTCGATGTTGGTCTCGCGCGCCGAGAGGTAGGTGACGTAGGCGTCGTGCTGCGTGTCGGTGTTGGCCGGCATCGCCTGGAACGTGACCGTCACGCCCGGGTTGGCCGCGTTGTACTCCTTGATGAGCGCCTCCGTCGCGCCCGAGGGGTCGTTCCCGGCGGCGAAGACGAGCTTCACGTCTCCCGAGTCGTCGCCGGCGCAGCCTGCCAGAAGGGCCATGAGTGCCAGGCCCGCGATGAGCACTGCCAGTCGGCTTCGCAATGTCATTCCCTCCGCAAGGGGTGCGTTCATCCAGGACGCGCCACTCTAGCAGTGCCGGGAGAGCGGTGTCAACGACACGAGGCTGCGCGGGTTTGAGAGCGTCCCCGACCGTGCTATACTGCTGACCCGAGGGCCCTGACTGAGACACTCACCCCACGGACACGATTGGATAACCGACGATGCGCAGAACCCTGTCCATCCTGAGCTTGATGGTCATCTTGTCGACCTGCATCCCGGCCGCGGCGCAGGAGAGAAGCCCCGAGTGGGCGAACGAGCCGCTGCCCCGCTCGGGCGTGAAGACCCCGCCCGGCAGATGGCAGCGGGCGAGGGACACACAGAGCGGGGAGCTCACCGAGGAGCAGAAGGAGGAGATAGAGAAGCTCGAATCGATCGGCTACCTGGCCGGCTACAAGACGGCCCCGATGAGCTCCGGCGTCACCTACTACGATCCGGAACGAACCAGCCCGGGTTACAACTTCTATACGTCCGGTCACTTCCCGGGCGCGCTCCTCGTGGACATGGAGGGGAACGTCGTCCACGAGTGGCGGGCGGAGTTCACCTCCGTATTCCCCGACAGGCATGATCTGATCCAGGCCGACAGGACGAACCGGTGGAGGTACGCCCACCTCTACGAGAACGGTGACGTTCTCGGGATCTATGAAGGCGCGGGGATGGTGAAGCTGACGGCCGACTCGGAGGTCGTGTGGGGGTTCCTGAGCGGGTGCCACCACGACGTCGACGTGCTCGAGGACGGCACCATCTACGTCCTCGGCCGGACCGCCCACGTCGTGGAACGGATCAACCCCTACAGACCGATTCTCGAGGACTACTTCATCATCCTGAACGAGGACGGAACCGAGCGGAAGCGCATCTCGATCCTCGAAGCCTTCGAGCGCTCGCGCTTCGTCAACATCTTCGAGGCGGCCTGCATGGACCACGTCGGAGACATCTTCCACACGAACGCCATCGAGGTCCTCGACGACCGGCTGAAGGACGAGATCCCCGCGTTCCGTGAGGGGAACGTCCTCATCTCCATCCGTCGACTCGACTGCATCGCCGTGCTCGACATCGAGGCGGAGGAGATCGTCTGGATGGACATGGGCCTCTGGCTCAAGCAGCACCAGCCGACCGTGATGGACGACGGCACGATCCTCGTGTTCGACAACGTGGGACACGGCGGCGCATCGAGGGTGTTCCAGTACGACCCCGTCACGACCGAGATCACCTGGTCCTACGCCGCCGACCCGCCGGGCTCGTTCTACACGAAGGCCGGAGGAGCCTGTCACCGCCTACCTAATGGGAACACGTTGATCACGGAGTCGGACAACGGCCGCGCCTTCGAGGTGACGCCCTCGGGCGAGATCGTCTGGGAGTACAGGAACCCCGAGCGCGCCGGCAAGCAGGACGAGCTCATCGCCACGCTCTTCGACGTCTCGCGGATTCCTGAGAGCTTCACGCGAAGCTGGTTGGAGGTGGGTCGATGAGTCGGTCTCGGACACTCCTGTGCGCTACGGCGGCGCTCGTCGTTCTCGGCGCCGCGTTCGCAGTAGCACAGCTCGAGACGCCGACCGACGCTCCGTCGGGGAGGTGGCGCGAGGCGCGCGGCCTGCCGCCGACCGAGGAGATGACGGAGGACCAGCGCCGGGAGGTCGAGCGCCTGCGGTCGATCGGTTATCTCACGGGCTCGCGGCCCGCACGGTCGGCCGGCGGCGTGACGATCCACGACCCCGGCTCGGCGAGCCAGGGGTACAACTTCTACACCTCGGGCCACATGCCGGGCGCCGTTCTGATGGACATGGACGGCACGGTGCTCCACGTGTGGCAGCGCGACTTCGAGGACATCTGGCCGGAATATCCCCGCGACCAGTACGACGAGAACATGGAGTACTGGCGGACCGCCGAGCTCCTTCCGAACGGAGACGTCCTGGCCATCTTCGAAGGTGTCGGCATCGTCCGACTCGATCGGGACTCCGGTGTCGTCTGGTCGCATCTGGGCGGCGAACATCACGACTTCGAGATCCTGCCGGACGGCTCCATCTACGTCCTGACGAGGGATATTCGCATCAACCCCCGCATCAACCCGGAGAACCCCATCCTCGAGGATTACCTCTCGGTGCTCGATCCCGAGGGGAACGAGCTGCGCCGCATCTCGATGGTCGACGCTCTGGGGAACTCGCGCTATATCAACTACCTGCCGGGGATGACGCCGAAGGGGGACATCTTCCACACCAACGGTCTGGATGTGCTCGACGGCCACGCGGCCGCGCGCGTCCCGGCGTTCGAGGAGGGCAACGTCCTGTTGTCGATGCGGAAGCTCAATCTCCTGTGCGTGCTCGACATGGACACCGAGCTCATGGACTGGGCCGTCACGGGCATGTGGCTCGCGCAGCACGACCCGATCGAGCTCGACAGCGGGAATGTGCTGGTCTTCGACAACAACGGCTACTACGGTGGGAGCCAGGTGATCGAGTTCGACCCGGCGACGCAGCGCTTCGAGTGGGTCTACCATGCGGAGGAGCCGATCGACTTCTACTCGCAGCAGTGCGGAGCCGCCAGAAGACTGCCGAACGGCAACACGCTCATCACGGAGTCGGACAACGGCCGCGCCTTCGAGGTGACCGAGGACGGGGCCGTCGTGTGGGAGTTCGTCAACCCTGAGCGTGCGGGAGACGAGGGTCAGTACGTCGCGACGCTCTTCGAGATGGTCCGTGTCCCGGAGGGCTTCCCGATGGAGTGGCTCCGCTCGTCCGCGCGAAACTGAGGAGACGCGTTTGACGCTCACGAGACGCTGCGCGGCGACGGGACTGACCGTCGTCCTCGTCCTGCTTGCCGCCGGCACGACCAACGCTCAACTCGACGATCGATTCGCCAACGATCCCCGTGCCTCCACGCCGGATACCGGTCCCGCGGGACGCTGGAGGAACGCGCGCCGGACCGCCGAGCCCGAGCTCACCGACGCGCAGAAGGAGGAGCTCGAGCGGCTCCGCTCGATCGGCTACCTGTCGGGAACGAACCCGGCGCCCGAGGCCACGAGCGTCACGGTCCACGACGAGGGCCGCGCCTGGAACGGGTTGAACTTCCTGACGTCTGGACATTTCGCGGGGGCGCGGCTCATGGACATGGACGGACGCGTCATCCACGAGTGGGAGTATCCCTACCTCGAGGCGTGGCCGGACAGTACGCATCTGACGGAGAACGAGGGCACCGAGTACTGGAGGGTCGCGCATCTCTACCCGAACGGCGACGTGGTCGCCGTCTTCGAGGGCTTCGGCATCATCAAGGTCGACCGGGACTCGCGTCTCATCTGGAAGCGGCACGAGGGGGAGCATCACGACCTGACGGTCACCGACGACGGTCGCGTCTACGTTCTGACCAGGAAGGCCCACATGGTGCGGCGCGTCAGTCCCGTCCGCCCGATCCTCGAGGACTTCGTCACCGTGCTGGATGCATCCGGCCGCGAGGTCAGGAGCGTCTCCGTTCTCGAGGCCATCGAGAACTCGCCGTTCTCGAACGTGATGAACTCGTTCCACTTCAGGAAGGGCGGCGACATCTTCCACACGAACGCCCTGGTGCTGCTCGATGGGACCCTGGCGGACCGGATACCGGCCTTCGAGGAGGGCAACGTCCTCGTGTCCCTGCGGCAGCTCAGCCTGCTCGCGGCGATCGACATGGAGACCGAGGCGGTCGAGTGGATCGCGACGGGGATGTGGTTGGAGCAGCATCATCCGGTCCTTCTTCCCGAAGGACGCATCCTCCTGTTCGACAACAAGGGAGGCGGCCGGAACTACGCGACCAGGTCACGCATCGTCGAGTTCGATCCCGTGACCCAGGAGAGAACGTGGCTCTATCAGGGAGCCACGAACAACCACTTCCACTCCGAGATGTGCGGCACCGTCCAGCCGCTTCCCAACGGGAACACGCTGATCACGGAGTCCGACAACGGCAGGGCCTTCGAGGTGACCCGTGAAGGCGAGACCGTCTGGGAGTACCTGAACCCCGAACGCTCCGGACCCGACGACACGCTGATCGCGACGCTCTTCGAGGTCGTCCGGCTGCCGCCGGACTTCCCGATCGACTGGGCACAGGGGCGCTAGAATCGCGGGAGGCTCCATGGAAGCACTCGTCGGCTGGTTCGCCGATGTGACAGGGATGACACCGGAGAACTCAGAGAAGGTGCTCTGGACGATCGCCGTCATCGTCCTGATGTGGGCGCTCAGGTCGCTGACGCTCAGGATCGTCTGGCGGCGGACCGACGACGCCCGGACCAGGTACGGGTGGGGGAAGGTCACCGGGTACGTCTCGGCGCTGATCGCCGTCATCGTCATCGTGAGGCTCTGGTTCGCCGGCTTCGGTCAGTTCGCGACCTTCGCAGGCCTGGTCTCCGCCGGTGTCGCCATCGCCCTGCGCGACGTGATCGCCGACTTCGCCGCGTGGATCTTCATCGTGACACGAAGACCGTTCCAGGTCGGCGACCGCATCCAGATCGCTGATCACAGGGGGGACGTCATCGACATCCGCGTTTTCCAGTTCACGCTCATGGAGGTGGGGAACTGGGTCCACGCCGACCAGAGCACCGGGCGCGTCCTTCACATCCCGAACGGGCTTGTCATGACGACGCCGCTGGCGAACTACAGCCGCGGCTTCCGGTACATCTGGAACGAGATCCCGGTGCTCATCACGTTCGAGAGCGACTGGAAGAAGGCCAAGGCCATTCTGGAGGAGGTCATCAAGGACCGCGCCGAGAACCTCTCCGACCGGGCCCAGAGGATGGTGCGCGAGGCGAGCAAGAAGTTCATGATCTTCTACCAGACGCTGACGCCGACCGTCTACACGAGCGTGGAGGCCAGCGGCGTCCTGCTGACCATGCGGTACCTCTGTCGGCCGCGCAGGCGGCGCGGCACTGAGCAGTTCATATGGGAGGATGTCCTCGAGGCATTCGCCCGCGAGCCCGACATCGACTTCGCCTACCCGACGCAGCGTTTCTACAGCACACGGGACGCCCGGCCGTCACAGGACGACGGGGAGGACACACCGGCGCCCTGACGGCCGCCTTCCCGGCGACAGAACACGACGCGCGATCCCCGAGCGCCCGGGCCGGAGAGGCCCGGGCG
>WJMD01000038.1 GCA_014728125.1 Candidatus Effluviviaceae Genus V sp. | reverse complement strand
GCGGGGCCTTCTCCTCGTGTCGCTGTCTGCTCCGGATCAGGGCCTCGCGAGTCGGCCCGCCTGCGTGAGAGGCGCCGTCCGTTCCCACATCCGCCTGCGCAGCCAATCGACCACTGCGTTGTCTGACTGCTCTCCGGGCGAACGCGGATACAGCTCCCCCTCAAGCCAGACGGCGTCAAGGAAGACGCCGGCACCGCCGGCGGCACCGGGTCCGCACCCGTCGTCGTTCGTGTACATGGTCACGCGGAACGTCACGGTGCCGTAGTGGGGGGAGCCGACCAGGTGCGTGACGTCGTAGCCCCACAGACCGTCCATTCCCCACTCGTAGCAGTTCCCGAAATCGCCGAACCAATTGGCGACCTGATACCACGTCCCACCGACGTCCGGCGAGACCTCGTACGTGAAGTGGTCACCGGCATCCGACGTCGGTACCTGCGAGTTGACGAGGAGCCGCAGCGTGCATCCAATGACCCAGCCGGGGTCCACCGTGGGAGATATGAGGGCGTTCCTGAGTCCGGGAGGGATGCGGCCGGTGTCGGCATCATCACCGCACCACCACGCGTGCCGGTCCCGGTCGCCCAGACCGGGGCAGCGCCGCTCGACGATGTGCCACCAGTCGCCCGCGGCCTCCGGCACGGCGGCGACGCTCTGCACCTCCGACTGACAGTCCTCGGAGAAGTAGACCTCGCCCGTCAGGTGATCGTAGACGCGGATGTTGTCGACGTGGAAGGCGCCTCCCTCCGCCTCATAGACGCCGTCCTCGTCGGACCACGCTCCGTCGGAAACGAACCGGAACCGGACCCGCACGGGGTCGCCGTAGCCCCTCAGGTCGTACCCCGACTCACCGAGGTTCTGCCAGCCGCCGCTCGACCCGTCGTAGCCTTCGTTGAGATGCTGCCAGGTATCGCCGTCCAGAACATCGACCCACACGTAGTCGTAGCCGGGCTCGGTCTCGTGGCGGTATGCGAACGTCAGGACGGGCCAGACAGAACGGCTCGTTCGACGCGTGACGGCATCGGACTCACCCTCAAGGAAGCGCGCCTTGATCGAACCCCACGAGACGTCTTCGACAGGCGTCGTTCCAAGGGATACAGGAGGAAGGACAAGTCGCTGGTCCCAGTTGTTCCCGTAGCCACCGTCCTCGTCATACTCGAAGGTGCCGCACCACCAGGAGACATCGTGCTGAGCGACTGAGTCATCGAACGCCAGATACGAGTCGAGGTGGAAGCGTGGTGTATCGGAGGCTGTCAGGTCGACGTGCTCCCAGTATCCCTCGCCTTCTTCGAACTCGTCGTACCACAGGATGACGTTCGAGGCGCATGCCGAGGAGGCAAGCAGGAGAACGACGAAAGCAGCGATCACAGTCACTCTCATGCGCTTCTCCCTTCACGCACCCGGCACGAGCGAGCTCCCACGCTGGCGCCGGCTAGAACCTCCGCCGACGCTCGGCCGTCTTGAGAATGGCGTCCGGATAGTGAACCGACATGCGGCCGAAGTATGGCTGTCGTTCGTAGAACGACTTCGCTCCCCCGTCGAACCAGAAGTCGTCGAGGTAGATGCCGGCGCCGCCCGCGGCTCCCGGACCGCAGCCGTTGTCGGTCGTCTTGAACCTGAACATGAAGGCGGTCTGACCGAACGGCGGCCCGCCGCAGTGATGGCCGACGTCCCAGCCGGCGAGCCCGCTTCCCCCCCATCCGTCGCACTGCTCGAAGTCCCCCCAGTACGCCGCGACCTGGTGCCAGGTCGCCCCGCCATCGATCGTGGCGTAGTACACCCAGTAGTCGTTGTCGACCGTGGGAACCTCCGCATGGAGGAAGAACCGAACGGTGCAGGCGTACACCCCGCTCATGTCGATGTAGGGTGAGATCAGGACATTGTCCAGGTTCGGCGGAATGTGGCTCGTGTCGGCGTCGTCGCCGCACCACCAGGAGTGGGGGTCGGAGTACGCCGGACACTTACGGTCGACGATGTGCCACCAGTCGCCGGCAGGCTCCATCACGCTCGGTGTACAGAGCCCGCCGGTCTGGCAGTCGTCCGAGAACAACACGGCTCCGGTCGCGTGATCGTAGACGACGATGTTGTCGACGTGAAACGCCCCCCCGTCCGATAAGTAGAGCCCGTCCTCATCAGAGAACGCACCATCGGAAATGAAGCGGAACCGGATCCTGAGTTCGCTCCCGAACCTGTCGACAAGGTAGCCGTCCGTCCCCAGGTCCTGCCATCCTCCGCTTGAGCCGTCCCAACCAGAGCCGTTCAGCGTCACCCAGACCCCGCCGCTGTCGACCTGGACGTACGTGTAGTCGTAGCTGGGCTCCGAGTCGTAACGGTACGCGAACGTGAGCACCGGGAGAGCGCCGCGCGGGGCCTCACGTACGACAGGCTCGCGTGTCCCGCCTCCGGCAAGATACCTGGCCTTGAGACTGCCCCAGGTCGCGTCCTCGACCGAGACCTCGTTGACCTGGATCGTCGGGAGATCGAGTCGTTGATCCCACGCGTTGCCGTAGCCTCCGTCAGCGTCGTATTCGAAGGTCCCGCACCACCAGGAGAGGTCCTCCTCGAAGGCAGGATCGTCGTACGCCATGTACGGGTCGATGTGGAACTTCGTCACCAGAAGGGCCGTGAGGTCCTCGTGCGTCCACTCACCCTCTCCGCTCTCCATGTCGTCGAACCAGTAGACGTCGGGTCCGGGGTTGGCCGGGGAGCTGAGCGGGATGAGGAGTGTGACGAGTATTGCAGCGATAGCTGTTGTTCTCATGATTCCTCCCTTCTCCGAGGACCCGGGGAGGTATCGGTGCGGGTCGTGGCGGGCGGTCGTCCGCATCCGGCGCCGCCTTTTGTCAGAGCTGCACATCATCAGTATAGCACGCTCATCCGAGCGTATCAACGGCCGATGAGGGCATATATGAGCTGCCGTTTATGAGGAAGCCCGGCGGCGTCTGCCACCGGGCTTGCGGTCGTTCGTCCCATCCGCCCGTCACGCGGGCTCGGTCAGACACCTCACGTCGGCTTCGGCGTGGAGCAGGAACCGCAGCTCGCCCCACCGGCAAAGGCCGACATCAGGCGCTTCGAGCGCTTCGACCCGCACTTCGGACAGGTCTGGGGCCTGTCGCGGTTCTCGGACGAGAGGATCTCCTCGAACTCCTCACCGCACGTCTCACAGCGATACTCAAAGATCGGCACAGCTCCCTCCTGTTGCTCTCTCTCCGCTGCCCTGAAGCCACACCTCTACGATGTCCGTCGGGCGATTCGGATTCGGCACGGTCTGCCGCGTCAGGCCTCGCGCGACTCACTCCGACGCAGCCTGCGCCGCATGAGCCCGCGGCGATGGACCGTCATGTCAGGGCCTTCGAACCCAAGCTCCTTCCACTCGCGCTCGAAGAGGCCCTTGATCTCCGCGTTCGTGTAGGGTCGGAAGAGCATGCCGCGCCGCCGCCCCCTGGTGTACCGGAACGTCCCGTCGTCCAGCTCCTCCCCGACCGACTCAGGGTCGTCGGACCGGTCCTCATCGAACGAGAAAAGGAGGAGCGCGTCGTCGCGAGCCACGCGCCCGAGTTCCCTCGCGATGCGCTCCGCGTCCGCGAGCCGTACGTGATCGAGCACACTCCAGGCCAGGACGCCGTCGACCGCCTCGTCGGGAAGCTCCAGCGTCGCTTCGCGACAGCGCACGCGCTCGACCTCGAGGCCCTCCCTGTCCGCCTGCTCGATGCAGTGCTCGACCGCAGATTCGGCCAGGTCGCAGGCCAGCACCTGGAACCCGCGCTCCGCCAGGCCGAGGGAGTTCCTTCCGAACCCACACCCGAAATCGAGAACGCTCGCCCCTGGCTCGAGTTCCTCGAGGAACCGGGCCGCCAGCGCGCTGTCGCCGTCGAAGACGGATGTTCGCCATTCGTCCGGCAGCCCCTCCGAGAGACGCTCGACGAACCGGCGCTCCCAGAAGACGGCGGACTCGGGAACGTCCCTCGGCTCAGCCACTCGCTCCTCCCGGCCTTCTCGTGATGACGACATCCCCCGGCGGAGAACCCGCGCCGTCGACGGCCGCCTGACCGAGCGTCCGGCAGATCGACTCGAACATCGGCGCGAGGCGCGGCAGCGTTCCTGACTCCTGCGCGCCGCACACGAACCTCCTCACGGGTTCCATACGATGGTCGAAGAACACCGCATCCGCAAACCCGACGCGCTCAAGGCGGTCGGTCAGGGTCTCGCTCGACAGGTGCTCGAGGCAATAGGTCGCCGTGCGGGTGATCGAGCGACGGAGTTCCTCAAAGAAGTCAACGCCCGCCCAGGGCGGAGGCGGAGGGCCGGACGCCCCGCGCTCCAAGCCCCGCATGCGCTCTGGGGTCGGTGTGAGCGTCGCCAGCTTCTCGCCTGGCCCGTTCACGAAGAACGCGTACCACCGCTCGCTCGGCGGCTCCTTCTCGCGTACGACGTAGAAGAGCACCGGCTCGTCGTCCGGCTCGAACCAGAGCGCCTCGTCGCCGTCGTCTGAGGCGAAGCAGGCAGCGTAGTCCTCGAAGACCATCATGAACACGCCGCCGGGCCGGAGAACGCGGAAGACCTCATGAAGCGCCCGATCCGGATCGCCCGTCTGCTCGAGGACCGACGCCGCGACAACGCCGTCGAATCCCGCGTCCTCGAAGGCGAGGTCGAGCGCGTTCATCTCCATGAACCGCGCGTTCCGGACGCCGAGGCGCCTCGCATTCTCCCGCTGCACCCCCACGCGCCGCGGCGACGGGTCGATGCCGACGATCTCCCCGACCGCGTGCGCAATCCGGAGCGACGGCCAGCCGTCGCCGGGACCGAGGTCAAGGACGCGGTCCGCGCCGTCCATCGCGTAGGCGAATGCGCCGCAGAGCGCCTCGTCGTGCCAGTCGCCGGGACGCATGGGATCGAGCGGCCGGTAGATGACCGGAAGCGACCCACCCGACTGCGACTCCATCCGCTCATAGAGGAGCGCGGCGGACGTCGACTCTTCGGGATTCAGATGCTCCCGGATCCAGCGTTCGATGACTGTCAGGCCCATGGGTCCATTCTACCGCGGATCGTGGGGCCCATCCAAGACGATGGCGCGGGCCCCGGAGAGCCCGCGCCGGTTCCGCCCATCGTGTCTTCGTCACTTCAGCAGCACCAGCCGCTCCGTCGCCTCGGTCGTCTTCGTCGTGAGCTTCACGAAGTAGACGCCGCTCGCGGCGCGGGCGCCACCGTCGGTCGTGCCGTTCCACGTCGCCTCGTGGGGACCGGGCCCGCGCTCATCGTCCACGAGCGTCGCGACGAGGCGGCCGGCGAGATCGTAGACCGCGAGCGTTACCCGACCGGCGGACGGCACCGTGTACTCGACGGTCGCCCTCGGGTTGAACGGGTTCGGGTGGACGGTGAGACGCGGCGCAGACTCCATGTCGGGTACACCGGTCTCGATCGGCACGCCGACCCGGAACCGGTCGAGCACCAGACCGGCGCCGTGAGGTCCCGCGTCGGTGCTCTGCGTCAGGATGACATGGAGCCACCAGGGCGGGTCACCGGCGAGCGCGCTCCAGTCGTCGGTCACGCTGACCCATCCCCACTGGTCGTAGTAGTCGTACTCATCGAAGCCGCCGCCCCCGGACTCGGTGTAGCACTCCGGATACTCGCTCCCGAAGACCCTGAGCGCTCCGATCCCGGACGGCAGATCGACGTAGACCGTCCACTGTGCGACGAGCGCGCTCTCGCCTCCGACATCGATAGGAGGGCTGATGAGCGCGGTGAACCCATCGTCGACCGTCGTCCCGGTCGCCGTGTCGATCGCCGCCATCATCCAGCCCGAGCGCGGGTCGCCCGGTGCTCCGAGATCCTCGAACTCGTGCCGTTCGTAGACAACGCCGGTCTGCCCGGCGGCCGGGATGTCGTCGTGCACCCAGCCGTTGTCTCCCGGCGCCTCGCAGTCGTCGAACCAGATCCTCGTTCCGTTCACCTTCCACTCGATGTTGTCGAGCTGCCAGGCGCCGTCCCTGACGGAATGATGCGGGGGGTTGTCGTACTGGTCCTGCGAGGAGTACGCACCGTCCGACTCGAAACGGTATCTGAGGTCCACGATCGCGCCGGCGTACTCGTCGAGAGCGATGACGGGGTGACCGTAGGTCGGATCGTCCCAGTCCTTTGAGTCCCCGGGCTGGCCGAAGAAACCGGGGTTCGTGACGTGGTAGACCGTCGTCCATGTCTTCCGGTCGTCCGTCGAGACGTCGACGTAGCCGTAGTCGAAGGCAGTCTCCATCGCGATGCGCTGGTCCCACTCGAGCGTCAGCGCATCGCCCGGATCCGACAGCACCTCGACCTCGAGGAACCTCCGCTCGAGCGAGCAGGTCCAGTCGTTCCCGTACCCCCGAGACTGGCGCCAGCAGGGGTTCACGGTTCCGCACCACCACGTGGAATCGCCGAGGTGCGCGAACCCGTTGATGCGGATCGTGTCCTTGTGCCAGTAGTTGGTGATGCCGAGCGTGCCGCTCCGGTCCTCCGACGTCCACCCCGCGTTGTCGCCGAGGACGTCCTCGAAGTCCGCGTCGAAGATCCAGAGCGTGTCGGCTGCCGGGGCGGTGAGCGGGAGCGCAAGGACGGCCCCCAGAACGAGCACCAGGGTGAGTGCGCGCATGCGTTCCTCCTTGTTCTAGAACACGCAGGGCGAACACCGCTCATTCTACCGCGCCACGGGAAATACGTCAAGTCCAACCATACCTTAGCCCCTGCACACGCCGGTGTGCTGGCGCCGTCGGCCCGGCGCCGGGTTGTTTCGCTTGACACCCGGAAGCGCCTGTCGCTACGATGTCGCCACTGGGGCGCGCGTCACGCACCCTTTCGCGCCCCTTCCCTTGCTTCCTTCCAGAGGAGAGTCACTCCATGCTCACGATCACGGATATCGTCGCACGAGAGATCCTCGATTCCCGAGGCAATCCGACCGTCGAGGTCGACGTCGAGCTCGATTCCGGTGTGGTGGGACGGGCCGCGGTGCCGTCGGGCGCATCAACGGGTACCTATGAGGCGGTGGAGCTGCGGGACGGCGAGGTCGACCGCTACCACGGCAAGGGCGTCCTAAAGGCCGTCGAGAACGTGAACGACGTCATTGCCCCCGAGATCCTCGGGCTCGACGCCGACGACCAGGTCTTCATCGACGAGATGCTCATATCGTTGGACGGCACGGAGAACAAGTCGAAGCTGGGTGCCAACGCCATCCTCGGCGTCTCGATGGCGTGCGCCCGGGCGGCGGCCGACGCTCTCGAGGTACCGCTCTACCGCTACATGGGCGGCATCGGAAGCCGCATCCTCCCCGTCCCGCTCATGAACGTCCTGAACGGCGGCAAGCACGCCGACAACAACGTCGACATCCAGGAGTTCATGATCGCCCCGGCCGGCGCAGAGACACTCGCCGACGCCATCCGTATGGGCTCGGAGGTCTTCCACTCGCTCAAGAAGGTGCTCTCGGGCAAGGGACTCGCGGTCTCGGTCGGCGACGAGGGCGGCTTCGCGCCGAACCTCTCCTCGAACGAGGAGGCCATCGAGATGATCGTCGCGGGCATCGAAGAGGCAGGCTACGGGCCGGGCGACGAGATACTGATCGCGCTCGACGCGGCCGCGACCGAGTTCTACAAGGACGGGAAGTACGTCCTCGAGGGCGAGGGCGTCACGAAGACCTCGTCGGAGATGGTCATGTACTACGACGAGCTGGTGACGAGGTACCCGATCGTCTCCATCGAGGACGGCCTCTCCGAGGACGACTGGGAGGGCTGGCAGGAACTCATGGCGCAGCTCGGCGCGACCATCCAGATCGTCGGCGACGACCTTTTCGTCACGAACCCCGACCGCCTCATCCGCGGCATCGAGGAGGGGTCGGCCAACTCCATTCTCATCAAGCTCAACCAGATCGGCACGGTGACCGAGACACTCGACGTCATCGAGCTGGCGCACCGGAACTCGATGTCGACGGTCATCTCGCACCGCTCGGGCGAGACCGAGGACACGACGATCGCTGACCTGGCCGTCGCCGTCAACTCGGGACAGATCAAGACCGGCTCCGCCTCCAGGACGGATAGGCTCGCCAAGTACAATCAGCTCATCCGCATCGAGCAGGAGCTCGGTGAAACAGGCATCTTCCCCGGCCGCGACGCCTTCGGGGTGTTCGACGACGAGGAGTAGAAGGACGGGAGAACAGCAGAGGGCATGACCAACCCTGCGGGACAGAACAGGCGCAGATCCGCTCCGAAGAAGAAGCCGGAGGAGCAGCAGTTCCTCAGGAAGCGCTTCCTCGGCGCGGGGCGGGGCGCGACGACGAAGGTCTTCCGCATTCTGGGGTGGGCGATCGCTGTCTGGTTCCTCTCGGCCATCCTCTTCGGTGAGACCGGGTTCTTCTCGCTTCTGCGCATGAACTCGATGAAGGACTCGCTCGAGCAGGAGATCACGGCGCTCGAGGAGGCCCGCGCCGAGACCGAGGCCCGTCACGACGCTCTCGAGCACGATGCCGCCACCATCGAGGAGGTCGCGCGCGAGGAGTACGGGATGATGAAGGACGGCGAGACCGTCTACCGCGTCGTTCTGGAAGATGAGGAGGACTAGAGTCCAGGGGCTCCGACCATGACTCCCGAAGCAGTGGTGGAACGCGACCTTGCTCTGCTGGCTCTCGAGAACGGCTTCTTCTGGGCCGCGGTCTGGGCCTATGCGATTGCGTTCGTTCTCTACGTCGGCCACTTCGCCGCGCCCCGGCTCAAGGTCTTCAGCCGCGGAGCGACGGCTGCTCTCGTCGGGGCGGCGGCGCTCCAGACCGTCGTCATCGTCATCCGGTGGGTGCTGGTGCAGCGGCCGCCGTTCCAGTCGCTCTTCGAGAGTCTCGCCTGGTTCTCCTGGTCCGCCGTCGTCGCCTACCTCGTCATCGAATGGCGCCGGCACGTGCGGATTCCAGGCTTCTTCGTCTCGCTCATCGCGGGCGGCGCCGCGCTCTACGCGCTGCTCGGACAGGATCCCTCGTTCAAGCCGCTCTTCCCCGCGCTTCAGAGCACGTGGTTCTTCTGGCATGTCTCCATCGCCTTCGCGTCCTACGCGGTCTTCGTCGTCGCGTTCGTGGTCGAGATCTCGTATCTGCTCCAGCTCCTTCTCTGGAAGATGGGCTCGAGGAAGGACTACGGCCTCGACCGCGACAACATCTCGAAGTTCCACCGCTCCGTGCACCAGCTCGTGCTGTTCGGCTTCCCGATGCTGACGTTCGGTATCATGTCGGGCGCTGCGTGGGCGAACGAGGCATGGGGCGTCTACTGGCAGTGGGACCCGAAGGAGACGTGGTCGCTGATCACGTGGTTCGCGTTCGCGCTCTATCTCCACACGCGGGTCCGTCCATCGTGGAGAGGCGCGCCGTCGTCGGTCATCATGATCCTGGCGTTCCTCTGCATGGTGACGACGTTCCTCGGCGTCTCGTGGCTCGCGAGGCTCTTCGGCATCCCGAGCCTGCATCTTTACGGATAGCGGACGGGCTTCGCGGTCCATTCAGGGAATCGCATGACGAACGGGCAGACTACATCTCGCGAGCACCCGGGGATCTTCAAGAGGATCTTCCTCGAGTTTGCGCGCATCCGTCTCGCGGTGTGGATCCTCATCGCGATGTTCATCGTGATGATCGTGGGCTCCATCTTCCCACAGGGCTACGACGCGGAGATGTACGTCTCATCGTGGGGCGAGGAGACATACGAGTCCTACGCGCGCTGGGGGCTTCTGAACCTCTTCCACTCCCCGCTCTTCTACGTGCTGGGCGCCCTGCTTCTCGTGAACCTGGTGGCCTGCAGCGTCGTACGGTGGGCCGGGCGGCGCGGCACGGGGCCCGGGGTCACGGTGCCGCCGGAGCACGCGAGGACGTTCACGATCCACGGAGGTGACTCCGAGAAGCGGGCCCTGCGGGCGCTGAAGCTCAGAGGATACCGGGTGATGGCGGCCGGGAACGGTCTCGTCACGGCGCGGAAGGGGCCGTGGCCCGAGGGCGTGAGTCTTCTCTACCACCTGGCGCTGGCGCTGGCCATCGTCGGGTTCGTCATCTCGGCGCTCTTCTCGTTCGAGGGAAGCCTCACCCTGTATCCGGGCGAGCCCGTCGACGTCCCGACGACCAGCGCGGAGACGGGCGCCGTTCGTCTCTTCGGCGCATCGGTCGACACGACGCGGCACATCACGATGACACTGAACGAGTTCATCACCGAGTGGGAACTGCACCACGAGAAGTTCTATCCCAAGGACTGGAAGAGCGACGTCACGGTCGTGGATGAGGACGGCGAGCGACACGACTTCCTCATCGAGGTGAACGTGCCGCTCCGCGTCGCGGGCCTCACATTCTACCAGATGGCCTACGAGCAGACCTTCAATGTCGTCGTGCTGGTCGACAGCGTGGAGGTCGAGTGGGTCGAGGCGCAGGCGTACGCGCCGTTCACGCTCGAGACCGTCGGCGGGACCTTCTTCCCGAGCACGCTCCGCGTCGGGACGCTGTTCCAGCGCGGCACCGAACCGCGCCCCATCATCCCGCACATCCCGCTCAAGTGGCAGGCGCCCCGGGCGGCCGACGGCGACACGACGAACGTGCCCCCGCCCAGCATGCACGGCGGCGGCGACCGCGTTGAGCTCGGTGACCTCTCGGTCGAGGAGCCGCTCCCGGTGGGCGACGTCCGGCTCATCATGGAGAGCCCGTACGAGGGAAGCATCCTCACCTATCGCCACGACCCCGGCGTGCCGCTTCTCTACATCGCGATCACGGCTTTTCTGGCCGGCCTCGCGGTCCGCACGTACTGGCCGAGCTACAGGGTGAGCCTCTGGATCGACGGGGACAGGGGCAGCCTCGTGTTCCGCGCCACCGGCATCCTCGGGGAACCCGAGGACATCGAGGACGCGCTCGTGCAGGAGATCTCGGCCGGGCCTACCTCAGCTTCAAGAGCCGCGCGTTGATCGCGACGATCACCGTCGAAAGCGACATGAGAACCGCGCCGACAGCCGGGCTCAGAACGACGCCCTGCCCCGCCAGCACGCCTGCCGCAAGAGGTATCGCGATCGCATTGTAGCCGGTGGCCCAGAAGAGGTTCTGGACCATCTTCCTCCTCGTGGCCTTCGCGAGGCGCACGATGTTGAGAACGTCACGCGGGTCGCTCTCCACGAGGACGACGTCGGCCGTCTCCGCCGCGACGTCGGTCCCCGCGCCGATGGCGATGCCGAGATCGGCGGTGGCGAGCGCCGGGGCGTCGTTGATGCCGTCGCCGGTCATCGCGACGCGCGTGCCGCCCTGCTGGATTTTCTTGATCTTCTCAGCCTTCTCATCAGGCAGGACCTCCGCGATGTAGTCGTCAAGTCCGAGCGTCTCCGCCACGGCCTTCGCCACACCCTCGGAGTCACCCGTCATCATGACGCAGCGGATGCCCATCTCCTGGAGCTTAAGGACGGCCTCCTTCGACTCCTCCCGGATGGTGTCGCCGAGGGAGAGGGCGCCGACAGGCTTCCCGTCGACGATGACGAAGCTGACGGTGCGCCCCTGCTCCCGCTGTTCCGCGAGTTTGTCCTCATCGACCTCGATATCGTGCTCGCGGAGATACCCCGGGCTCACGACAAGAACCTCGCGCCCCTCGACCGTCCCCTTCACGCCCTTCCCCTTGATGGCCTCGAACGAATCCGGCTCCACAAGCTCGATGCCGCGTTCCCTGGCGCCCTGGAGGACGCCGGCGGCCAGCGAGTGCTCAGAGCGGCTCTCGAGAGACGCCGCCACGCGGAGCACTTCGTCCTCCGACATCGCGGCGAACGGGACGACCGCCTTCAGACCGAACGTGCCCTCGGTCAGCGTGCCGGTCTTGTCGAAGACGACGACGTCGACCTCGTGCGCCTGCTCGAACTGGGCGCGGTTTCTGAGCAGGAGACCGTTCCCTGCGGCCAGCGACGTCGAGACGGCGGCGACGAGCGGGATGGCGAGGCCGAGCGCGTGCGGACACGTGATGACCATGACGGTCACCATCCGCTCCATGGCGTAGACGAACTCCTCACCGAACGTGAGCCACGAGGCGAGCGTGATGACGCCGGCCGAGATGGCGATGATGGTGAGCCAGAGCGCGGCGCGGTCGGCCAGCGTCTGCGTCCTGGACTTCGACTCCTGTGCGCTTCGGACCATCTCAACGACGGTGTTGAGGTAGGTCTCCTCCCCGACCTTCGTCGCCCGGACTGTGACGGAGCCCTCCTTGTTGAGCGCCCCGCCGACGACCTCGTCGTCTTCCTGCTTGGTGACGGGCTTCGACTCGCCGGTGAGCATCGATTCGTCGACCGTCGTCCGTCCCTCGACGACGACACCGTCGACCGGGAACTTCTCGCCCGGCTTCACGACGAGCCTGTCATCCTTCTGCACCTCGGACAGGGGAATGTCCTCGGTGCCGCCGTCGGTCACCCGGTGCGCCGTGTCGGGCATGAGGCGCACGAGCTTCTCGAGGGCCGAGCCGGCGCTCATGACCGACCTCATCTCGATCCAGTGACCGAGCAGCATGACGTCGATGAGGGTCGCGAGCTCCCAGAAGAAGGCCTTGCCGGTCAGGCCGAGCGCGACGGCCGAGCTGTACACGTAGGCGACAGTGATGGCGAGGCCGATGAGGGTCATCATGCCGGGCTGTTTCTCAGAGACCTCGTCGTAGAGACCCTTGAGGAACGGCCATCCGCCGTAGAGATAGACGGCTGTCGCGATGGCGACGATGACGTAGTTGAGACCGGGGAAGGTGGGCGGCGCCCCGGCCCCGACGAGGGACCGGAGCGTCTCCGAGAAGAACAGGATGGGAACGGTCAGGACCAGAGAGATCCAGAAGCGGCGCTTGAAGTCCTCGACCATCGCGGCGTGGTGCGCGTGATGGTCGTGGCCCCCATGGTCGCCGTGGCCCGCATGAGCGTCGTGGCCCCCATGGTCGCCGTGGCGTCCGTGGCCTTCGTGGCCCTCGTGACCTCCGCTGGCCGCGTGACCGTCACGGCCTTCGTGCCGTTCGCGCCCTCGCTCTTCGCTATCCAATCTGGTCCTCGAGTTCGTTCAGGCCTTCCTCGATCGAATCGAGGCCATCTGCAACGCCGCCCCTGATGTCATCCCACATCTCCTCGAGGGGCTCGTTCTCAGGTCGCATCTGGTCCTCGAGATCATCCATCCGCGATTCGAGCGCGTCGAGCTGCTTCTGCATCGCCTGCTGCGCCTCGCCGGACATCTCGGCGATCTGATCACCGAGTTCGTCAGCCTGCCGGCGCAGCTCCTCGAGCTGCGTTCTGGCCTCTTCGGCGGTCATCTCCATCTGCTGTTCCATCTCAGTCTGTTCCTGCTCGCCGTACTCGGGCTCGCCGCCGCCGTCGCAGCCGGCGAGGATGAACCCTCCTGCAAGCACGAGACAGAGTGCCGTCGCCAGCATTGCACGTCTCATCGTCTCCCCTTTCGCTTCTACCTGCCGCTCCTCAGTGCTCTGATGAGCTCCTTCTTCGACATCGTCGAGCGGCCTCCGATGCCGACCTTCTTCGCCTTCTCGTACAGTTCGTCCTTCGTCCACTCCTCGTACGTCTGATGACTTCCGCCCTTCTTCGATGTCTGCTTCCCTGGTGCGTTGGCGATCCGGGCGGCCTTCTCCTTGCTCATGCCCTTCTTTCGGAGCGTCTCATACTGCTCCTTGTTCTTGATGCTGGCCATTCTCCTACCGGGCATGCTGCCACCTCCCGTCAGCACTTCATTGGGGCGCCTGCCATCAGTGCGGCGATCAAGATGGCGAAGACGAAGGACAGCGCCTTCGCGACGGCTGCGGCGCCCGACCAGAGCCTCCGACCCTCACGGTCATCGCAACGACGGCGATGGCCAATGAGATCCGTGGCCACGTGAGCACTGCATCTGCGTGTCATCCCTAGATGGACTCGAACTCCCTCTTGGCGGAACCCACGCCGCGCTTCAGCTCCTCCATGCTCCTGTCGAACCCCTCCCGGAGGTCCTGCCACGCGCTCTCGGCCGTCTGGCCAACCTCGTCGAGCTGATGCTTCATGTCATCAACCGTCTGCTGAAGCCGATTGGCCCGTTCCTGATACCTGATCTTGGCATCGGCCTTCGCCTGATCGGCCTTTGCGCGCATCTTCGCGATGTCCGCCTCCATCTCGCGGATCTCGGCACGACGCTTCTCCACGTACGCCTGGCGGTCGTCCATGGTTCCTCCCCCATGTGAACGTCCTGCATATGGACTCTGCCACAGTGAATCACACCAGCAGAACCATGTCAACACGAAAACTTTGTAAGCGAATCAGTTGTGCGGTAGGCGCACCGCACTGCGGGCATGCAGTGCAGCGTAACCGTCCTGTTCGGCGCATGTTCTGCTGCATTCCGCTTGACTCGACACGGGGGCACTGCTATACATGGTGGTAGACATGACGCGGGGTGGAGCAGTCCGGTAGCTCGTTGGGCTCATAACCCAAAGGTCGCAGGTTCGAATCCTGCCCCCGCTACCAAACCACGGAAGCCCGAGCCGTGCGGCTCGGGCTTTCTTCGTTCCCGGGAGTCTCTGCAGCGAGCCTAGACGAGTAGCTCCGGATGCTTCTCCCGCAACCACTCGAGGACCCTGCTCTTCAACTCCAGTGCGAATGCGGCGAGTTCCTCTGCATCTCTCTCAGTGACAGTCCCAACGGCGTCGTACTCGATGACGTTCCGCTTCTTGCGGCAGACCTCCAGGTAGTCCGCATCCGCCTTGCGGTCATCCCCGAGGATCACGGCAAGCGCCTGAATCGTCCTGTAGTGCTGCAGGTTGCGCTCCGGCCGGTAGCCTTCAGCGTAGAGCAGAATCGTACAGAGCCTCAAGGCGGCGTTGTAGGCAATGCCGAAGCGTCAGTCGGCGGAGACGTCCGAGCGGGAATCCGTGAGGTCGCGATCGACAATCGCAAGCAGGTCTCCGATCTCCTGCGTGCCGGTCTTGTGAGGCCGGAGCCAGCCGCTCTCAGCCCAGTCGCGCAAGCTCATCCTCATCCCCCACAACGAAGAGCTTCGGTGAATCCACGACCCGGCCGAGGAAACGATCGCCGGACTTCAGCCGCTCACTGAACTCGTCCCTGCTCATCACGTGCGGGTTGATCTCTCGTCCGAGCTTCTCGGACACACCCCTGAGCATGGCGGAGACCGCTGCGAGACCCACGTCGGCGATGACCATCAGGTCGACGTCCCCTTGAGCGCCCTCCTCACCTCGCGCGACGGAGCCAAACACAAAGGCGAGGTCAATGTCCTCGGTTGACAGAGCCTCCCGCAACACCTCCACCAACCCTGAGGTCTTCAGAACGAGGTTGCGGATGTCATGATAGAGCGGGTGCGCGGTGTTCGCACTGTAGTAGACCCGGTTGCCGTCTCTACGCACAGCGAGCAGGTCCATTCCCTCGAGCTTCCTGAGCTCCTGCTGGATCGTACCGATCGCCAGGCCGGTACGCCGCTCAAGCTCACGCATGTGCAGCTCCTGGGCGGACACCCCAAACAGGAGCCGGAAGATCTCGGCGCGAACGCGCGACGACAGTATGTCGGGAAGGATGCTCATAGTGTATGGTCAGACCATACAATTGACCGGTCAAACCAGTCAATAGGGAATCCGCCCAGCCGAGAGGGTCCTCACACAGGCGGCACGGGCACCATCGCACCCCTCTTGACATTGAACCTCACCCGAACCACCTCCGTCCCCCCCCAGGATCCTCTTTTGGACTTCGTAGCGGGCCCCCCGCTACCAACAAGGGAACCGCCCAGGGCCATTCGGTCCGGGCGGTTCGCATGTGCAGGAGCGTCCAGGGCCGCGCATCTCCGACGCTGCTACGCTGCCTGGCCGCCCTAGCTCTCCGGTGCCCACGCTCTCCTGAACAGGACGAACCTGACGAACAGCCAGAGGGCGATCGCTCCGAGGGTGATGAACCAGATCGGCCAGGGGTTCGCGCGAAAGATGTAGAGGAGCGGCACCACGGTGCTCGTCCACAGGCCGCCGCCCATGAACGGCTCGTGGAGCAGCTGCTTGTAGCCGAAAGCGTCAGGGGCGCTCGTTTCGAACCGCGGGTCGGCCACGCGCAGGAGGAGGATCCCGGTAGCCGTGACGCCGGTCGACTGCCCGAACTCGGCGATCGAGCGCTCGAACCAGAAGTCCGGCAGCATCCTCCGCGCCAGGAACATCACGCACCAGACGTTCCAGGCGATACCCGCCAGCATAAGGACAGCGAAGGGCACGATATTACTGATGATGGCGTCGATCTTCAGTGTGGCGAGCGCCGCGACCACCAGATAGTCCAGGGACAGTCCCTGAAGCCGCCGCATCAGTCGCCGGTCAACGATCTTCCTTCTGTCGAACCTGTCCATCAGCTTCTGAAGAATGACCCCGCCGAACATGGCGAGCGGGAAGAGCGGGAAGCTGCCCAGGATCGCGTTCCTCGGGTTCGTGAGCCACAGACCCTCGAGACCGCCGAGCCCTTTCTTCAGCACGTAGCCGATGAGGATCGCCACCGCGACGATGGCCAGGTGGATCGCGAGCGTCTCGACCGACTCCGTGCGGAACGTCAGCCTGCCCGCCTCCGTTCTCTCGGCCTCGGGGACGATCCCGCTCCCGGAAATCTCCGGCGCGTCGCACTGCTCGGAAGCGGCGCCGCAGTACCGTCTCCGCGCCGCCCAGTTGACCAGCGCCATTCCCACCACGACACCGGCGACGACGCCCACCGTGGCAGAACCCAGGGCGAGGTCGGTTCCCTCCGGCCACCCCTTGTCCATGAAGACCGGAGCGAGTCCCGCCGCGGTCCCGTGTCCGCCCTCGAAGCCCACCGGGATGATCGCCCCGAACATTGCGGGGATGTCGAAGAAACGCGAGAGGACGAAGAGGGTGATCCCGATGCCGACGGCGTACTGCCCCCAGGCGAGCACCTGACCGAAGGCGAGCTGGGGGCCGGCTATCCGCCAGACCCGCTTGAGAGGCGGGATCGCCATGCCGAGGAAGAGCGTGGCGAAGACGATGTTGATGAGGAAGCCGGGAAGGCTGCTCCAGCCGGTCGTTGCGCCTGAGACGAACGGCTGAGCGCCCGGAGCATATCGCTGGAGCAGCTGGATGACCAGAAGCCCGATGAGTCCGCCGATCACCGAGGCGGGCAGCAGGAGCTTCTGGGTCCAGCGGACCTTGGTACGGATAGCCTGCCCGATGAGAAGGAGCAGGCTCAGTGCACAGAAGGAGAGAACGATGCGGTCGAT
>WJMD01000037.1 GCA_014728125.1 Candidatus Effluviviaceae Genus V sp. | reverse complement strand
GAACGGCCGCCCACAGCACCGTCCGCATCGACGGACAGGACCAGAGCGAGGTGTGGGCGAGCCATCGCGTCGGCCGCCGCGCCCGTCGGGTGTGGGCCGGTACGGAGGAAGGTACCGTGGCCGCGGCACACGACGGCTACGGACGGCTTCCGGGCAGGCCGGTTCACGAGCGGCGTGTCAGTGTCACGGAGAGCGGGCTCATCATCGTCGACAGCTTCGAGGGTGCCGGCGACCACGACATCGAGTCGTTCCTTCATCTTCATCCGGACTGCGCGGCGTCCGTCGACGACCGCGACATCCTGGTGACGCGCGACGGGCGTGGGGTCGCCCGCGTCTCGCCTCCGGAGGGCGTCGACATCCGGGTCGTTGAGGGGACCTGGCATCGCTCGTTCCACACGTCTGTGCCGAACCGGCGCATCGAGATACAGACCCAGCGCGCCCTTCCGACCTCGCTCGAGACGGCCATCAGCTGGCTCGACTGACCGCTACGGCCGCTGCCCCACCTGAATGCGGTTGCGGGACCCCGGAAAAGCTGATAAGACCTTCTCCGACGCGACGTAAGCTCGGTCGAGCCCGTAGGAGGTACCGGTGCGTATCGTGCTGATCGCAGGCGCCCGACCCAACTTCGTGAAACTGGCGCCCGTCCGCCGGGCGCTCGTGGACCGGGACGACGTCGAGGTGACCGTCGTCCACACGGGGCAGCACTACGACGACGCCATGTCGGCCTCGTTCTTCCGTGACCTCGAGATCCCGGAACCGGAGGTCAACCTCGGTGTCGGGTCTGCTTCGCATGCCGTCCAGACCGCGCGCATCATGAGCGCCTTCGACGGCTTCCTTGACGAGGAAACGGTTGACCTCGTGGTCGTCGTCGGCGACGTGAACTCGACGCTCGCCTGCTCCGTGACGGCCACCAAGCGGGACATTCCCGTCGCGCACGTGGAGGCGGGGCTCCGGAGCTTCGACTGGGCCATGCCGGAGGAGATCAACCGGGTCGTCACGGACGCGGTGTCTGCCCTATTGCTGACGCCGTCCCGCGACGCCGACGAGAACCTCCGTCGTGAGGGCAGGACCGACGACGCGATCTTCTTCGTCGGGAACGTCATGGTCGACAGCCTGGACCGGTTCATCGGGAAGGCCCGGAGTACGACCGACGTCCTCTCGAGGCTCGGCGTCGAGAAGGGGGGCTTCGCGCTCCTCACGCTGCACCGTCCCCGGAACGTCGACACGGCCGCGTTGCTCTCGGGCTTTCTCGGTGCGGTCGAGCGCATCGCCGAGCGGGTCCCGGTCGTCTACCCGGCGCACCCGAGAACGCGCAGGATGCTCGAGGACCTGGGACTCCTGGAACGCGCGCGGTCCATGCGGGGTCTCATGTTGACGGAACCCCAGGGGTATCTGGATTTCATCGCGCTCGAGTCGTGGGCCAGGCTCGTCCTGACCGACTCCGGCGGCGTTCAGGAGGAGACAACGGTGCTCGGCGTTCCGTGCCTGACGCTGAGGCCGAATACCGAGCGGCCGGTCACCGTCTCTGAAGGCACGAACAGGCTGGTGGGCACCGATCCTGAGGCGATCGTGGCGGCGGCTCACGAGGCCCTTGAGGATCGCGACGCCGCTCCGAAGCGGCCGGAGTTGTGGGACGGCCGCGCCGCCGGGCGCGTGGCCGACGTTCTGACATCGTGGCACAGAAAAGCGACCTAGAACATCGGGGCTGCACGGACGGCGCGTCGCGACGCCGGGCGGCCGGACGAGGAACGGGAAGGGCGGAAGCGCATGAAGGTACCACTGCTGGATTTGAAGCGGCAGTACCAGGTGATCAAGGACGACGTCGACGCCGCGATCCGCGAGGTCGTCGAGAGCCAGATCTTCATCAAGGGACCCAAGGTCAAGGAGCTCGAGGAGCGGATAGCCGACTACTGCGGCACGAAGCGCGCGGTCGGCTGCGCGTCCGGGACCGACGCCATCCTTCTGTCGCTCATGGCGCTCGACGTCGGCCCGGGCGACGAAGTCATCACGACCCCCTACACGTTCTTCGCAACGGGCGGGTCGATCGCACGCGTCGGGGCGACCCCGGTCTTCGTCGACATTGAGCCGGCGACGTACAACCTCGACCCCGAGAAGATCGCTGAGCGGATCACCCCGAAGACGAAGGCCATCCTGCCGGTCCATCTCTACGGCCAGTGCGTCGACATGGACCCGGTCCTCGAGCTCGCCCGCGAGCACGGCCTCGCGGTCGTCGAGGACGCCGCGCAGGCGATCGGCGCGGAGTACAGGGGGAGGCGGGCCGGCTCGATGGGGCACACCGGCTGCTTCAGCTTCTTCCCCAGCAAGAACCTCGGAGGCTACGGGGACGGCGGCATGGTCACGACGAACGACGAGGATCTGGCCGACCGTCTGGTGAGCCTGAGGGAGCACGGGCAGTCCGACAAGTACTTCTACTGCGAGGTCGGCGCGAACAGTCGCCTCGATGCGATCCAGGCGGCCGTGCTGCTCGTCAAGCTCAAGCATCTCGACACGTGGAGCAACGGCCGGGCGGCGAACGCCGACTTCTACGGTGAGCGGTTCGACGGCACGCCGGTCGTGGCGCCGCATCGCGAGGCGTGGAACCGTCACATCTACAACCAGTACACGATCCGGGTTCCGGACCGCGACGCGCTGCTCGAGCACCTGCGCGGGAAGGGGATCGGCTGCGCTCTCTACTACCCGCTCTCATTGCACCTCCAGACGTGTTTCGCCGGCCTCGGCTACTCGGAGGGCGACTTCCCGGAATCGGAGCGGGCACAGCGCGAGACGATCTCGATCCCGGTCTTCTCGCTTCTGTCGGAGGAGGAGAAGGAAACCGTGGCCTCGACGATCCTCGACTTCGTGTCGTAGCCGGAAGAGGAGCGGAGAGACCATCATGCGTCGTGTGGCCAGAGGCCGGTTCATCGATCACGAGAGACCGCGCGGCTATCACGTCGACTACTCGTCCGCGGCCGAGAACTGGACGGGACAGGCGCTCCCCGAGTCGCCGGCCGATCTCGCGCGCCTTGCGCTCGGCGATCTGGAGCTCTACCTTGCGCGCGGCACGCCCGAGCGGCGGGACCGCTTCGAGCTGGCCGTGAGTGAACTCGTGCGGCGGATCGAGACGATACCCGGCGGCTTCAGCGGGTGGGCGATGCCGGAAGGCCCGGCCGCCTACCGGGACGAGCTGTCCGAGGGGTGGTTCTCGGGAAGGGTCCACGCCGAGTGCGTGGCGGCGCTCGTCAGGGCGAAGACGGTTCTGGGGCATAATGAGGCGCTTGCGTGCGCCCGCGCCGCGTTCGGCGGTTTCGAGACCCCGGTCGAGGAGGGCGGCTTCGTACGCGAGATCGCTGAGGAGGGTCTCGAGAGCGGTCTGGAGAGCGCGCTCTTCATCGAGACGTATCCGACCAGAGGCAGGTCGCTCTGTCTCGGCGGCCACATGCGCGCCATGCTCACGATCCACGACTACGGTCGCGTCGTCGAGCCGGAGCGGGCGGAGAGTCTCTTCACCCGCGCGCTGGCCGGCCTCGAGTACACGCTCGACGGGTTCGACACGGGGAGCTGGTCTCTGGCCGACCTGGACGACCGCTGGCGGGGTGCCCGGACGGCGAGTCGTGCCCTGCACAAGGAACACATATTGCATTTGAAGGAGCTCGCGCGCATCACGGGACGGTCACAGCTTCACCAGACGGCCGTCCGCTGGGGAGATTACGACGCGAGGCCTCTGTTGGTGTTGCGGGCCTCCGTGGCCCGGGTGGCGTTTCGCATCATGAACCCCGGAGCGCCGGTGGAAGCGGTGAGGGGACGACGTGCCTGAACTTCCGACAACACTCTGGTCTCTCGTGTTCCTCGGAGCGACCGCGATCATCTCGTGGTACGTGACCATTCCCGCATCCAGACTCGGGCTGCGGCTCGGGCTCGTCGACCTTCCGAGCACGAGGAGGACGCGCGCCCGCGCCATCCCCACGTCGGGCGGCCTCGTCGTCTTCGGCACGACGGCCGCGGCGCTCGTCGTCGCGCTGCTGACTCCGGGGCTGCTCGAGGCTGAGGCGACGCGCGCGTTCACGACGCTCATCTTCGGCGGTTCCCTCATCGTCGTGCTCGGCATGTTCGACGACAAGCTGAACCTCCGGCCCGTGGTCAAGCTCATCGTTCAGACGGCCGTTGCCGTGACCATGGTCTACGCCGGCATCAGCATCGAACACGTGCGCTTCCTCGTCGGTCCCATGGTCGACCTCGGCTGGCTCGGCGCCCCCCTGTCCGTCCTTCTCTTCGTCGCGCTCATGAACATCGTGAACCTCATCGACGGGCTGGACGGCCTGGCGGGGGGGATCGCCGCGATCGGGGCTCTTGCACTTCTCGGCGTCGGTTTCCTGAACGACTACGCGGCGCTCACGATCCTGGCAGGCGCCGTGCTCGGGAGCACGATCGGGTTCCTGCTGCACAATTTCCGCGAGGGAAACGTCTACCTCGGTGATGCCGGGAGCATGGTGCTCGGGTTCTTCATCGCGGGAGGGGCCATCGTCGGCTCCGGCTCGGATGCTGCGAGCAACGCGCTGCTCGTGACCCTGGCCGCGATGACGGTTCCCGCGTTCGACGTCGTCACCACCATCGCCCGCCGGGCGAGGTCGGGACGCGGCGTTATGACGCCAGACCGGTCGCACGTGCACCACAGACTCATCAGGTTCGGTCTCTCACCACGTCTGACCGTCGTCGTGCTGTGGGGCGTAACGCTCTTCTTCACGGGACAGATGCTCGGGCAGATCACCCCGCACGGTCTCGTCTACGTGCTCCTGAGCTACGGCATCGCGGCCTACGTCGGCAACGTCATCCTCGAGCAACACCGCAAGAACGCGCGGACACTGAAGAGCGACCTCCGCGAGGAGCTGGCGTACCTCGTCGGCGCGACCGACACGATCATCTACGGTGATTGCCCTCCGGGCGCGACGCTGCGCCAGATGATCGTCTCGCAGATCCGCCGCGAGGCCCGCTTCCGCCGGATGGTCCGGCAGGAGGCGAGGCGGAAGGAGCCTCCGGTCGAGGAGCTCATCACGGAGAAGGACCGCGAGAAGACCACCCACTAACGCTCGCGGGGGGCCATCCCCCCGGGTGGACCCGCTCAACCGGCACGAACCTCACACAACAGGCACAGACTCCTCACATCGGCAGGCCCGTTCTGAATTGCCTGAGCGGGTGGGCCGTGCTAGTGTGTTGGGTTCGGAGGCCGGACGCTCCCTCGCGCCGGACTCCGGGACGGATGGACCCAGAGATGACCTGAAAGGAGCACCCACGTGAAGCAGAAGAGAGTCTATTCCTTCGGCGGCGGCGAGGCGGACGGCCGCGGCGAGATGAAGAACCTGCTGGGCGGTAAGGGGGCCAACCTCGCCGAGATGTCCAATCTCGGGATTCCCGTGCCCGCCGGGTTCACCATCTCGACCCAGGTCTGCACCTACTACATGGAGCACGACGGGGAGTTCCCCGACGGACTCGAGCAGGAGGTCTCCGATGCGATCGCCAGGGTCGAGGATGTGATGGGGATGACGTTCGGGGACAACGAAGACCCGCTTCTCTTCTCCGTCCGCTCCGGCGCCCGCGTCTCCATGCCCGGGATGATGGACACGGTCCTGAACATAGGGCTCTCCGCCAGGACCGTCGACGGTCTCATCAAGAAGACCGGCAACGAGCGCTTCGTCTACGACAGCTACCGGCGTCTCATCATGATGTACGCCGACGTCGTGATGGGGCTCGACGCGAACGAGTTCCATAAGCTCCTGGACGCGCGGAAGAAGGAGAAGGGCGTCTGGCACGACCTCGAGCTCGAGGCCGACGATCTCAAGGAGCT
>WJMD01000036.1 GCA_014728125.1 Candidatus Effluviviaceae Genus V sp. | reverse complement strand
GCGCTCAGACGGCGAGAGCTACACGTGGCAGAGCTCTGCGGCATCCACCGGCCTCACACGTGAGTTCTACTTCTCATTCATGCCTGGAACGTACGTCGTCGAGCTCGACGGTCAGAGCGACCCGACCTACATCCTCTACGACCTGGAGCTGGCGACGTCGGAGCCGTGCGCCGACGACCAGTACGAGGACAACGACTTCATCGACGAGGCGGCGCCCCTGACCACGGACGAGACGCACGAGCTCACCGCCTGCCGGCTCGACGCGGACTTCTTCTCGTTCCAGGCGACGGCAGGACAGACGATCACGCTGACGGCCACTCAGACGGGCACGTCGACGCACTCGCGGCTCAGGATATTCGGGCCGGATGAATGGCAGCTCGCCGCCGAGAATTCCGACGACCCCGTCGCAACGGTGAGCGCGGTCGCCGTCGACTCGGGAACACACTACGCCAAGACGAAGTTCTGGGCCGACGGTGTCGCCTACGAGTTCCGGATCGACGTGGAGGACTAGCGCCTCCGGGGTCGGCTCGGCCACGGGGCCGGGTCGACCCCGGGCTTCATCCCGGAGGGCGGTCGGGGCACGCCGGGGCCCGGCGTCGTGCTCCCCTCCCCCGCCAAGGCGTCTTTACAAGGCCCCCGAAACCCGTTAGAATCTGATGGCTCCAGAGCCATTCCCGACTACAGTTCACACCATCCCAGCCCGTCAGCGCTGCGCCTGACGGGCCGCTTTCGCCGCCCGCCGTCCCGACCAGGCGACGGCGGCGCCCCAGGGAGGTACGATGCGCGTTCTACTCTCAGGCAACGAGGCGGTCGCCCGAGGCTGCTTCGAGCACGGCGTCGAAGTCGCCGTCGCCTACCCGGGCACACCGAGCACCGAGATCCTCGAGAACGTGGTCAAGTACAAGGACGACGTCTACTGCCAGTGGTCCCCGAACGAGAAGGTCGCCTTCGAGGTCGCCATCGGCGCGTCGTTCGGCGGCGTCCGGTCGCTCGTCGCCATGAAGCACGTGGGACTCAACGTCGCGGCTGACCCGCTCATGACATCCACGTCGGTCGGCGGCGACGGCGGGTTCGTCATCGTGACCGCGGACGACCCGGGCATGCACTCGTCGCAGAACGAGCAGGACAACCGCTACTACGCGAAGTTCGCCAAGATCCCGCTCGTCGAACCGTCCGACTCCCAGGAGGTCGTCGACTACCTCGGAGCCGCGTACGAGATCTCCGAGCGGTTCGGGACCCCGGTGCTCTTCAGGCTGACGACGCGGCTCTCACACGCGAAGACGCCGGTCGAGCTCGGCGAACGCACCGAGGTCGATCAGAAGGAGTACGTCAAGGACACATCGAGGCGCGTCGTCATCCCCGCGCACGCACGCAGACTCCACGTCAAGGTCGAGAAGCGCCTGGAGGAGCTCCGGAAGTTCGCGGAGACGTCGCCGCTCAACGTCGTCGAGGAGGGCGACCCGAAGGTCGGCGTCATCTCGAGCGGCATCTCCTACCAGTACGCGCGGGACGCGTTCCCGGACGCCACATTTCTCAAGCTCGGAATGTCGTACCCGTTCCCCATCGAGAAGGCCAGGGCCTTCTGTGAGCGGTTCGATCAGGTCTATGTGATCGAGGAGAACGAGCCCTTCATCGAGGAGCAGCTCCGGGCCGCGGGCGTCACGAACGTCCTCGGGAAGGACGCTGTCCCTCTCTGCGGAGAGCTCAACCAGGGGATCGTTCGCGTGTGCACGGGGCAGGGCGAGGCCGGGTCCGACCCTGCGAAGGTCGCTCCCCGCCCGCCGGTCCTCTGTCCGGGCTGTCCCCACAGAAGTACGTTCTTCACGCTGAACCGTCTGGGCATCGGCTCGACGTCGGACATCGGCTGCTACACGCTGGGCGTCATGCCGCCGCTCGAGGGAATCGACACGTGCCTCTGCATGGGCGCGTCGATCGGGAACGCGCTCGGGCTCGAGAAGGCCATCGGCCGCGAGTTCGCGAAGAAGATGGTCGCCGTCATCGGGGACTCGACCTTCGTTCACTCCGGCATGACGGGGCTGGCCGACGTGGCTTACAACAGGGGCGCGACCACGGTCATCATCCTCGACAACTCGACGACAGCGATGACCGGGCATCAGGAGCACCCCGGAACCGGCACGACCCTCATGGGCGAACCGTCGGTCAAGCTGGACTACGTCGCGCTCGCGAAGAGCATGGGCGTCTCGGATGCCCGCAGGGTAAACGCCTACGACCTCGACGCCGTCAAGACCGCGATCAAGGAGGCGATCGGCCACGATGAGCCCTCGCTGCTGGTCATGGAGGGGCCGTGTGTGCTCCTCGACCGCAAGACGTGGGGACCGGCGCTCATCGTCGACGCCGAGAAGTGCACGAAGTGCGGCCTCTGCCTGAGACTCGGCTGCCCGGCCATCAGTCGCGACGACGAGGGACACGCCGAGATCAACCCGCTCTTCTGCGTGGGCGAGCTCTGCTCGATGTGCAAGCAGGTCTGCCCCGCTGACGCGATCTCCGTCTCGAAGAGCTCCTGACGCCGCCCTGCGGCACAACGAACCCAAGGAGAACGTCAATGGCACAGAAGGTCACGAACGTCTTCATCTGCGGCGTCGGCGGGCAGGGCATCCTC
>WJMD01000035.1 GCA_014728125.1 Candidatus Effluviviaceae Genus V sp. | reverse complement strand
GGTCGCGTCGTCCGGACGCTTCTCGACAGCGAGCTCGAGGCCGGTGCCACGGGCTTCGTTGTGTGGGACGGCACGGACGACCGCGGCGCGAAGTGCGCCAGCGGTGTCTACTTCTACCGCATCACGGCTCCGGACTTCGTCAAGAGCCACAAGATGGTGATGCTGAAGTAGCGCTTATCAGGCGGACCGGCCGGGACAGTCCGGCACTCCGCGGGACATGCGGGCGTCGGGGGGCCGGCAAGGCCCACCGCGCTCGCGGCGCAGAACCACTTGGCTGAACGGTTGTTCGTTATTGTTTGGTATTGCCGACGAGAACATGCTGTGATACCGTGGGTACGTTGAGTGGTGGTGCCGTCGCCGGAACAGCCGCGGAGATGCGCGGCCTGCGACGGGGACGGCTGAATCTGCGCGCCGCTCCATGAGGAGCGACGCGCGTCAACCAGGAGAGGAGATGGCAATGAGGACAGTTGTTATCCTGACCATCGCCCTCGTCGTGCTCGGCGCCTTCGGCGCCGCCGCGAAGAAGCCCGTCGACCCGGTCTCGGGTTCGAAGGGGCTTCTCGACTGCACGAACGCCCTCGAGGTGTTCTGCGGTGACGTGGTGAGCGGCACGACGATCGGCGGTCCGATGAACGTCACGTACTACTCGTGCTCGGGTTGGGACGAGTCCGGCCCTGAGATGGTCTACTTCATCGACCTTCCGGGACCGATGAACTACGACCTGACGGCGAACATCAGCGACCTGGCCGTGGACCTCGACGTCTTCATCCTCGGAAGCTGCGATGAGGATGACTGCATCGCGTACGGCAGCGCGACGGCGACGGCGAACGACATTCCCGCGGGCACCTATTATATCGTGGTCGACGGCTACAACGGCGTGGAGGGCGACTTCACGCTGAGCGTGGACTGCTTCGAGCAGGTCCCGCCCTGCTGTCCGTTCCCGTATGACTGCTTCGCGTTCGACTTCAACCTGAGCGCCTGCGGCGTCCAGTACATGGACTGCGGTCTCGGACCGAACCCGTGGGCCTGGGGCGTCGACACCGGCATCCCGCAGGTCGCCTGCGACGATGTCGAGGTGACGAACATCCTCGGCACGACGCTGAACGCTCCGTATCCGGCGTCCGTCGGCGGCATTGCGATGGTCGGCCCGGTCTTCGTCGAGGACGGCTGCGACTGCCTCGAACTCTGTCACTACTACGACACTGAGTTCGGCTACGACGGCGGCAACGTCAAGGTCTCGGCGGACGGCGGCGTCACATGGACGCAGATCACGCCGGCCCGCGGCTACGACGACATCCTCGACTCGACGTACTACATCGCCGAGTGCGTGGCCGACGAGTGGGTTTTCACGGGCGACAGCGGCACCTTCATCCGTGACTGCTTCGACCTCACCGAGTTCATCGGACAGGAGATCATGATCGGCCTGTTCTTCGGCTCGGAGAGCTACGCGACCAGCGATCTCGGCTGGTACGTCAAGTGGATCAAGCTCGGCGGCGAGGCCTCGCCTGTCGAGGACACCTCGTGGGGTTCCATCAAGAGCCTCTACAGGTAGTCACCGATCCACTGCACGATGCGAGACAGGGCGGGTCCCCACGGACCCGCCCTGTTCTTCGTGGCGCCGTCCTCTTTGCCTTTGACGGTGCGCCCGGCATCTGGGACAATGTCGGTTCCGACTCGAGCAGGGACCCCAACGAAGGAGCACGGGAGAATGAGGCACGTTCCGAAGGACGAGAGGACGCCGCGGCCGGTCGATGTCGAGGGGGCGGAGGGAGTGAGCGTTGCGAAGCTCGTCGCCGAGAACGACGGCGCGCCCACGGCCGCCATGCGCCACTTCGTGATAGAGGCCGGCGGCAACACGCCGTGGCATGCTCACGACTGGGAGCACGTCGTCTACGTTCTCGAGGGAGAGGGTGCGCTCGTGACGGAAGGGAAGGAGACGCCGTTCGAGGCCGGCGACGCGCTCCTGGTCGAGCCGGACGAGCAGCATAACTTCGTCAACACGGGCGACGGCCGGCTTCGCTTCCTCTGCGTTGTCCCCCTCAGGGGAGACTGACGCGAAGGTCCGGCGGGGCGCCTCGCGCGGCTCAGGCCGACGGAGACCTGCGTCGTCCGACGTGAAGAAACAGCTTGCTACGACAAGGGGACCGGTGTAGACTTCCCCTCGAGCAATTCGCCGCCTTTTAAACTAGCACTGTGAGGCTAGAAAGGGTGAAGAGGAGAACGCATCACGGAACGGGTCGCTGCGAGAGAACTCTCGCGCTGCCCGTTCTTGCGTTTTCACCCTGAGGCCTCAAGGGAGGGCATGTGCAGTGGACGAAACGGCACCTGCTTGGCCTTGAGGGCCTGAGCCGGGAGGAGATCGCGACCGTGCTCGACACGGCAGCGATCTTCAAGGAGATCCTCGGCCGCCCCGTCAAGAAGGTCCCCACGCTTCGAGGCGTCACCATCGCCAACCTCTTCTTCGAGGCCAGCACTCGTACGAGGATGTCGTTCGAGCTGGCTGAGAAGCGCCTCTCCGCCGACACGATCAACTTCTCGGCATCGACATCGAGTGTGAAGAAGGGCGAGACGCTCCGCGACACCGCCCGGAACATCGAGGCGATGATGGTCGACATGGTCGTCATGCGCCACTCGTCGGCGGGCGCCCCGCACTTCCTCGCGAAGCACCTGGACGCCTCCATCGTGAACGCCGGCGACGGCACCCACGAGCACCCTACGCAGGCGCTTCTCGACCTCTTCACGATGCGCGAGCACGTCGGCGAGCTTCAGAACAGGAAGGTGGTCATCGTCGGGGACATACTCCACTCGAGGGTCGCGCGCTCCGATGTCTGGGGCCTCAAGGCGCTCGGCGCGGAGGTGACGCTCGTCGGTCCCACGACCTTCATGCCGGCTGAGATAGAGGGCATGGGCGCCTCCGTGTCGCAGGACCTCGACAGAGCGGCGGAGGATGCCGACATCGTCAATATCCTGAGGATCCAGCGCGAACGGCAGGAAGGGGGCTTTCTCCCCAGTCTCCGCGAGTACACGAGACTCTTCGGCGTCACGTCCGAGCGCGTCGCCGGCATGAGGGACGACGTGGTCATCATGCATCCCGGACCGATCAACCGGGGCGTCGAGCTGGCGCCCGACGTCGCGGACGGCGAGCGGTCGGTCATCCTCGAACAGGTGACGAACGGGGTCGCGGTGCGGATGGCGGTTCTCTTCCTCATCTCGCGAGTGAGAGCATCCGAGCGAACCGAGGACGCCGAGCTTCTCGCGGAGGTGAGCATATGAAGAGGATCCTGATCAGGGGCGGCCGCGTCATCGACCCGGCCGCCGGAACGGACGACACGCTCGATGTCCTCATTGATGACGGGAGGATCGCGGAGGTCGCGGGCTCGATCGAGGCGGACGACGTCTCGACGACCGTCGACGCCGACGGGAGAATCGTCGCGCCGGGTCTCGTCGACATCCATGTCCATCTTCGCGAGCCGGGGAACGAGGACGCCGAGACCATCGAGAGCGGCTCCCGTGCCGCGGTCCACGGCGGGGTCACGACCGTCGCCGCGATGCCGAACACGGAGCCCCCGATCGACACGGCCTCCTGGGTCGAGTTCGTTGCCTCACGGAAGGCCGCCGCCCGGGTGCTGCCGGTCGCCGCGATCACCGTCGGACGCCGGGGCGAGAACCTGACGGAGATGGCGGAGCTCAGGACCGCGGGCGCGGTCGCCTTCTCGGACGACGGCTGTTCGGTCCTAAACGCCGCGCTCATGCGCAGGGCGCTCGACTACGCCCGCATGGTTGGCGTCCCGGTCGTCTCGCACTGCGAGGACCCGGCGCTCTCCGGAAACGGAACGGCCAACGAGGGCCTCTCGTCGACCCGGGCGGGCCTCAAGCCGGTCCCGGCGGCGGCCGAGGAGGTCATGGTCGCGAGGGACCTGATCCTCGCGGGCACGACAGGAGCCAGACTCCACGTGGCGCACGTGTCGACGGCCGGCTCGGTCGAGCTCGTCAGGAGGGCGAAGGCCGACGGGCTCCCGGTCACGTGCGAAACGTGCCCGCACTACTTCAGCCTGACCGACGAGGAGGTCCTGACGTACGACTCGAGCGTGAGGGTCAACCCGCCGCTCCGCTCGAGAACCGACGTCGAGGCCATCCGCGAGGGACTGCGCGACGGCACGATCGACGCCATCGCAAGCGACCATGCGCCGCACACGCATGAGGACAAGGAGGTCGAGTTCGACGCCGCGCCGCCCGGGATGATCGGTCTGGAGACGCTCCTGCCGGTCACGCTGACCAATCTGGTGGACGGCGGGGTCCTGGACCTGCCTGCGGCGCTGGCCCTTCTGACGCACAGGCCGGCCGGTATCCTCGGCCTGCCCCACGGAACGCTGGCCGTCGGCTCGGAAGCCGACGTCTGCATCGTCGATCCGACGACGTCCCGGACCATCGAGGCGTCCTGGTTCCGCTCGAAGTCAAAGAACTCACCTTGGATCGGGCGCAAGCTCAGGGGAACGGTCACCACAACGATCTGCCGCGGGGAGATTGTCAGTGCCGAGAACGGAGGCGACACGGGGGCGGATCCGAGCGCGTCGCCCGGTCGCGGAAGGAAGCTGGCTGTTCACGCTTGAGACCGACCCGGCCCTCCCGGAGGCGGAGCCGGGGCAGTTCGTCCAGGTCGAGGTGCCGGGACGAACTCTCCTCAGGCGCCCGTTCTCGGTAGCCGGCACGCCGGAGCGCGGCCGTCTGGAGCTCCTGTTCGAGGTGCGCGGCGACGGCACGCGCGACCTCGCCTCGCTGCCCGACGGCGGCGAGCTGGCGCTCACGGGCCCTCTGGGACGGGCGTTCGAGAAGCACCCCGCAGGCGCCGCGGCCGTTCTCGTCGCGGGCGGCATCGGTGTCGCCGGGCTCCGCATGCTGGCGTTCCGGCTCGCGGCCGCCCGTGTGCCGACCACGGCGTTCGTCGGAGCGAGAGGCGCCGGGCGCCTTCTGCATCGCGAGCTGCCGCCGGCGGGAGACCATCTCCGCATCGAGCCGGCGACCGACGACGGGTCGGAGGGACGTCCGGGGACGGTCTGTGAGCTCTTCGAGGAACGGAGCGGCGAACTGCCGGACGGAGCGCGTGTCTACCTGTGCGGACCTCGACCGATGATCCGGACCGCGGGGCGGACGGCCGTCGAACACGGACTCCGTGCCTTCGCGCTCCTTGAGGAGACGATGGCCTGCGGCGTCGGGGCCTGCCGGGGCTGCGTCGTTGAAACCCGCGACGGCTACCGGACGGTCTGCGCGGACGGCCCGGTCTTCGACGTCGCCGACCTCATGCCGGTCTGGAGGTCCGATGACTGACCTCCGCGTCGAGCTCGCCGGACTGACGCTCCGGAATCCCGTGATCCTCGCATCGGGAACCGTCGGATACGGCGCCGAGTACAGGGAGCTCGTCGAGTTCGAGACCGTCGGCGCGTTCGTCACGAAGACCATCACGCTCGAGCCGCGTTCCGGCAACGCGCCGCCCCGGCTGGTCGAGGCGGGCGGAGGACTCCTCAACGCCATCGGACTCGAGAACGTGGGACTCGAGCGGTTCCTTGACGAGAAGCTGCCCGAGTCGGCAGAGCTCCCGGCGCCGCTCATCGCGAGCATCGCCGGGACGTCTGCCGAGGAGGTCGCGACGCTCGCGGAGGCCGTCGGTGCGCGGACGGAGGTGGATGCGCTCGAGATCAACATCTCGTGTCCGAACGTCGAGCGGGCGGCGTGTCCGCTCTGGGACGACCCTGAAAGCACCGCCCTCTTCGTTGCGCGCGCACGGGCGTCGACGACAAAGCCGCTCTTCCTCAAACTGTCGCCTCAGACCGCGAACGCCACCGTCGTCGCCCGGTCCGCCGCCGACGCGGGGACCGATGCGCTGATCGTCGCCAACACGATGACGGGCATGCGCATCGACCTCGACGCGCGTCGCCCCGTGCTCGGCAATGTGACGGGCGGGCTCTCGGGCCCGCCGCTCAAGCCGGTCAACCTGGCGCTCGTCTGGAGGATCGCGGGCTCGGTCGACATCCCCGTGGTCGGATCGGGAGGCGCCGGGTGCGCGGGCGACGTCCTCGAGTACATGATGGCGGGGGCCACGGCGGTCGAGATGGGAACCGCCCTCTACGGTGACCCCGGCTCCGCGACCGAGATCGTCGGAGGGCTCGTCGAGTTCATGGAACGAAACGGTGTGGAACGGATCGATACCTACATCGGCGCTGCAAGGGGGGAGGCAGCATGATGGCAGAGAAGCAGCCAAGCAGGCTCATCGTGGCCCTCGATGTCCCGGACCGCGCGCGGGCGATCGAACTCGCTGAGAGGACGGGCCGGTACGTCTCCCACTTCAAGGTTGGAAGTCGGCTCTTCACGGCCGAGGGTCCCGATCTCGTCCGGGAGCTGAAGTCGACGGGCTCGGGCGTTTTTCTCGATCTCAAGTACCACGACATTCCCAACACGGTGGCCGAGGCCGCCCAGGCCGCGACCTCCCTCGGCGTCGACGTCTTCGACATTCACGCGGCGGGAGGGACCAGGATGATGAGGGCGGCCGTCGACGCCAGCCGGGAGGAGGCCTCCAGACTGGGGAAGACCCCGCCGAAGATACTGGCGATCACCGTACTCACGAGCATGGCCTCGACGGTCGACGAGGTCCTCGCGCTGGCGGACCGCGCGCGCGAGTCCGGCATCGACGGCGTCGTCGCCTCGGCCTGGGAGGCCTGTGCGATACGGGAGCGCATGGGTCCCGACTTCCTCATCGTCACACCCGGGATCAGGCCCTCCTGGACCAAGCGGAACGACCAGCGCCGCGTCGCAACGCCGGCGGAGGCGATCGCCAAGGGCGCGGACTACGTCGTGGTGGGTCGTCCCATCAGGGACGCCGACGACCCGGCTGACGCGGCCCGGGCGATCATCGACGAGATGTCCCCGGCGGAGGTGACGGGGTGAGCGGACCGCGCGAGAAGAGAGTGCTCGAGCTCCTGCGCGGATCGGGAGCTCTCATGTCGGGACACTTCCGGCTGTCGTCCGGCCGGCACAGCGGCGAGTACTGCCAGTGCGCCCGGGTTCTCGAGGACCCGGGACGCGCCGAGGAGCTCGGGGCGGCGCTGGCGGGGCTTTTCGAGGACACCGAGGTCGACATCGTCGTCTCGCCCGCGCTCGGCGGCGTCATCATCGGACACGAGGTCGCAAGGGCGCTCGGGGTTCGCTCCTTCTTCGCCGAGCGCCGCGACGGAAAGATGACACTCCGCCGCGGCTTCCTCCTCGAACCGGACGAGCGCGTGCTCATCGTCGAGGACGTTGTCACGACGGGCGGCTCGGTCCGTGAGGTCGCCGAGGTCGTCGGGGACGCGGGAGCCCGCGTGGTGGGGTTCGGCTTCCTCGTCGACAGAAGCTCCGGAGACGTCGACCTGGGCGCCCCGATGAGAGCGCTCGTCCGAAGGAACATGCCGAGCTATGAACCCGAGCGCTGCCCGCTCTGCGACGAGAACAGACCGCTGACGAGACCGGGCAGCAGACCGGGATAGAGAAGACGCTCCGCGCCGCCCCGGCCCGCGCTGCGGACCGGAGGTTCGGAAGTACCCACAGGGACAGAACACGTTCGTAGTCCACGAGGAGGGCTGGATGGGATTCTACATTGGTCGCGGCAGGAAGGCTCGCCGTTCCTTCGGGTTCGACGAGGTGGCGATCGTTCCCGGAAGGGTGACGATCAACCCTGAGGAGGTCGACACGACCTGGAGACTCAGGGACCTGGAGTTCTCAGTACCCATCCTCGCTGCCGCGATGGACGGCGTGGTCGACACGACGATGGCCGTGGCGATGTCGAAGCTGGGCGGGCTGGCCGTGCTGAACCTCGAGGGCGTGCAGACCCGCTACGAGGACCCGAGCGAGGTCTTGAGCGAGATCGCTGAGGCGCCGCCGGAGACGGCCACGCAGCTCGTGCAGAAGCTCTACGCCCCGCCGATGAAGGACGAGCTCGTCGGGAAGCGGATCGAGGAGATCAAGAGGGACGGCGGCGTGGCGGCGGTCTCCTGCACGCCGCTCCAGGCGTCGCGATTCGGGCCGCTCGCCGAGGAGGCGGGCGCCGAGGTCTTCGTCGTCCAGTCGACGGTCGCGACCATCGACCACATCTCCAGCGCCTACGAGACGCTCGATTTCGAGGGGTTCATCGACTCTATGGAGATACCCGTCATCGTGGGCAACTGCGTGACGTACGAGGTGGCGCTCGACCTGATGGAGGCCGGAGCGGACGCGGTCCTCGTCGGTGTCGGGCCCGGCGCGGCGTGCACGACGCGCGGCGTCCTCGGCATCGGCGTCCCGCAGGTCACGGCCACGGTCGACTGTGCCGCGGCACGCGACCTCTTCCACAAGAGAACGGGGCGCTTCGTGCCGGTCATCACCGACGGCGGCATGGACACCGGCGGCGATGTCTGCAAGGCGTTCGCGTCCGGCGCCGACGCCGTCATGATCGGTTCGGCGCTCGCCCGCGCCGAGGAGGCGCCGGGGCGCGGCTACCACTGGGGCATGGCGACGCCGCACGTCAACCTGCCCCGCGGCGCCCGCGTGAAGACGGGCACGTCCGGGACGCTCGAGGAGATCATCCTCGGACCGGCGCGAACCGACGACGGGACGCAGAACCTCATGGGCGCCGTCCAGACGTGCATGGGCACCGTCGGCGCCAAGAACATCTTCGAGCTGCAGCAGGCCGAGCTCATCATCGCGCCGGCCATCCGGTCGGAGGGCAAGCTGATGCAGCGCTCGCAGCATGTGGGCATGTGGCGGTAGACCGCTTCTGCGACAGCGGACCACGGCCACGCGCCGGTGAGGCGATACCGCGAACGGAGGACCGAATGGAGAAGCCCCGCCGGGCGCCGCTCGGACCGAGCGGCGCGCATCCCGTCCCGGGGAGGGCGCGTGTCGTCATCCTCGACTTCGGATCACAGTACACGCACCTGATCGCGCGGCGCGTCAGGGAGTGCCAGGTCTTCTCGGAGGTCGAGCGCTTCGACACGCCGGTCGACGACCTGGGAGACGACGTCGCGGCGATCATTCTCTCGGGCGGCCCGTCGAGCATCTGGTCCGACGACGCCCCCTCGCCGGACCCGGGCATCTTCGGACTCGACGTGCCGGTGCTCGGGATCTGCTACGGCATGCAGGCGATGTCGCACGCGCTCGGCGGCGACGTCAGACCGGGCGACACGCGCGAATACGGGCCGATGCAGTTCGAGGGCGACGCGTCCCACCCGCTCTTCGCGGGTATCGAGGGTTCGACGCTGGTCTGGATGAGCCACGGCGACGAGGTGGTGAAGCCCCCGCCCGGGTTCAACGTTCTCGGTCAGAGTGCGGACGGCAAGATCGCCTCGATCGGCTCCGACGAGCGGAGGCTCTACGGTCTCCAGTTCCATCCCGAGGTGGCCCACACGGAGCGGGGAGGCGACATCGTCTCCAACTTCGTGCACGGGATAGCGGGCCTCGAGCCGACGTGGACACCGGCCTCGTTCGTCGAGGAGACGATCGAGACCATCCGCGAGAGTGTGGGAAACGGCACTGTCGTCTGCGCCCTCTCGGGCGGCGTCGACTCGTCGGTCATGTCGGTCCTCATCCACCGGGCGATCGGCGATCAGCTCATTCCCATCTTCGTCGACAACGGGCTTCTGAGGAAGGACGAGGACAAGGAGGTCATCCGCAAGCTCAAGGAAGGGCTCGGGCTGCCGGTCGACATCGTCGACGCCCGGGAACGCTTCCTGGACGCCCTCAGGAGCATCGAGGACCCGGAGAGCAAGCGGAAGATCATCGGCCGCGAGTTCATCCACGTCTTCGAGGAGGAGGCCAGGCGGGTCGGCGACGTCGAGTACCTGGCCCAGGGCACGCTCTATCCGGACGTCATCGAGAGCGTGTCCGTCAAGGGACCGTCGGCGACCATCAAGAGCCATCACAACGTCGGCGGACTCCCGAAGCGGATGAACCTCAAACTCATCGAGCCCCTGAGGACGCTCTTCAAGGACGAGGTCAGGAAGGTCGGCGCCGAGCTCGGCATGGACCCGGAGATCCTCGGCCGCCATCCGTTTCCCGGACCGGGGCTCGCGGTCAGGATCCTGGGCGACGTGACCGAGGAGCGCCTTGCGGTCCTCCGGGAAGCCGACGCCATCGCCATCGAGGAGATCCGCCGGGCTGGGCTCTACGACGACATCTGGCAGGCGTTCGTCGTCCTGCTGCCGGTCCGGAGCGTCGGCGTCATGGGGGACGAGCGAACGTACGAACACGTCGTGGCCGTGCGGGCCGTCCATTCGCGCGACGGCATGACGGCGCAGTGGTACCCCATGCCGTCGGACGTCCTGGGGAGGATATCGGCGCGCATCATCAACGAGGTCCGCGGCGTGAACCGGGTCTGCTACGACATCAGCTCGAAGCCGCCGTCGACGATCGAGTGGGAGTAGGGCGTGAGCCCGGCAGACGCGTCGGGCAGAACAGCCGCGAGGGAACGACACGGATCGGGGAGACGACATGATCGAACGCTACGCACTGCCCGAGATGGCCGCGGTCTGGGACGAGAGGGTCCGCACCGCTATCTGGGCGAAGATCGAGATCGAGGCGGTCCGGGCACGCGTCGAGCTGGGGGAGGTCCCCGCGGACGTCCTCGAGCGCATCGAGGAGAGGGCCACCGTCTCCATCGAGCGGATGAAGGAGATCGAACAGGAGACGCATCACGACGTCATCGCCTTCCTCAAGGCGCTCGCGGAGGAGATCGGGGAGGACGACGCTCTGCACGTGCACGTCGGTATGACTTCCTCCGACATCCTCGATACGACGATCGGCGTCCAGATCGGGCGTTCGGGCCATCTCATCCTCGAGAAGCTCGAGGAGCTCCGGTCGGCGGTCCGCGAGAGGGCCCTCGAGCACCGCGCGACCCCGATCGTCGGCAGGACGCACGGCGTTCACGCCGAGCCGACGACGCTCGGCCTCAAGTTCGCCTACTGGTGGGACGAGCTGACCCGGGTACGTACGGTCGTCGGCCTCGCGGTGCTCGACGCCGCGGTCGGCAAGCTCTCGGGAGCCGTCGGAACATACGCCGAGCTCGATCCCAGAATCGAAAAGCACGTCTGCGAAGCGCTCGGCATCCGTCCCGCGCCGATCTCGAGTCAGATCGTCGCGAGGGACCGTCATGCGCGCTACCTCTCGGCGCTCGCCGTTCTGGGGAGCGTCATGGCACGACAGGCGCTCGAGATCAGACTTCTGGCGCGCACGGAGACGAGCGAGATCCTCGAGGGGTTCGGGAGGAAGCAGAAGGGCTCCTCCGCCATGCCGCACAAGCGGAATCCGATCAAGTGCGAGCAGATCTCAGGGCTGGCGCGCGTGCTGCGCGCGAACGCGCACGCCGCGATGGAGAACATCGAGCTGTGGCACGAGCGGGACATCTCCCATTCGTCGGTCGAGCGGGTCATCCTGCCGGACAGCTCGATCCTCACACACTACTTACTTGACCGCTTCACCAGGGTCGTGAGAGCTCTCGACATTCGGCCCGATCGCATGCTGGAGAACATCGGTTCCTCCAACGGCCTCGTCTTCTCGGGCGGCGTGCTGACGGCGCTCGTGAGGGGCGGCATGAGCCGGGACGAGGCCTACGACAGAGTTCAGCGCGCCGCCATGGCGGCGCGAGAGAGAGGAGTTGAGCTCCTGGAGACGATCCGGGAGGACGAGGTCATCATGGGCGCGCTCGGCAGCGGCCGTATCGAGCGCATCATGAGCCTGGACCCACACCTCAGGCACATTGGGGAGATCTTCGAGCGACTCGGCATCGAGGAAGAGGAGGAGGCCGCGTGAAGAAGACGAAGAAGCTCTACGAAGGCAAGGCGAAGATCCTGTGGGAGACGGACGACCCGAAACTGATGGTGCAGGAGTTCAAGAACGATGCCACGGCGTTCAACGGCGTCAAGCACGAGGTCATCGAGGGCAAGGGGAGACTGAACAACCTGATCTCCTCGTCGCT